>CALGTL010000026.1 GCA_937901475.1 uncultured Dehalococcoidia bacterium | reverse complement strand
CTGGCCATCAAGTCTGGGCGCCCCGTAAAGCATGTCTTCAGCTATTACGATGAGTTCACCGTCGCCGCACCTCGACATGCAGGGTCCATTCGATTAAAAACCGGAGTCATGAACGACGGCTCAATTGTTGCCCATGAACTCGACGCCGTATTCGATGGTGGCGCCTACGGTGGAGTTCGCCCCGGGCCCCAGCTCGGGGGCGCAGCACACGGTGGCGGCTGCTACCGAATGGAAAGTACCAAGCTCCGTGTACGCCGCGTCTACACCAATAATATTCCAGGTGGGCAGGCCCGCGCCCCCGGCGAGCCACAGGGCTTCTTCGCCGGCGAGTCGCATATCGACTCTATCGCGCACGCCCTTGGCATGGACCCAGTCGCCTTCCGGATGCAGAACATGGTCAAAGACGGCGACCAGTTGGTCTCTGGATCAACTTACCGCGATGTACGCGCCAGCGAGACTCTGCAAGCAGCGGTCGACGGCGCCGCCTACAACGATCCAAAACCTGCGAACGTAGGCCGCGGTGTTGCGATGGGCTATCGCGCACCGGGCACTGGTGAGTCCTCTGTCACTGTATTTCTGAAGCCAGGAGGTCATGTGGTCATCGGCACCCCGGTATACGAACCGGGCACTGGCACCTACACCACTCTTCGTGTCGTGGTGGCTGAAACCCTCGGCTTCCCGCCAGAGAAAATTGAGATTGAAGTCATGGCCACCGATGTCACCGGACCGGACTCCGGCATCGGTGGCAGCCGTGGAACTCGAATCACTACCACTTCGGGCCACATGGCAGCTACCGACGCAAAGGACCAATTACTGAAGCTCGCCACCTTGCTACTCGAGTGGCCCGCAAGCCAGGTGACCATGGATGGTGAGTATCTCGTGCGTAAGGATACTGGTGAGTACAGCCTATGGGGTGAAGTGCTGGCGAAAGCAGGGCAGGAAGTCCGCGCCGACGCCTATGCTGATGCCACCGCCCGCCCGGATGTCACTGGCTTCGCTGCGCAAATCGCCGAGGTCGAAGTTGACCCAGAAACCGGTAGAGTAAAGATTCTCAGGTTCACAACCGCTCATGATATCGGCACCATCATCAACCCTATTGGCCACCAAGGCCAGATTAACGGCGGGTTCCTCCAGGGCATGGGGTACGCGCTGATGGAAGAAGTTCGCGTCGAAGGAGGGAGAGTAACAACTACTAATTTCGCTGACGTGAAATTCCCTACCACATGCGACATACCTGAGCTCAAGACCGTTCTCTTAGAGCCTTTCGGGGGAGTAGGCCCTTACAATGTCAAAGGCATCGGTGAGAATCCAATTACACCTGTTGCAGCAGCCATAGCCAATGCCGTCGAAGACGCGATTGGCGTCCGTATCAAGGATCTGCCCATAACCGCAGAGAAGGTTTTCGCCGCCCTGCAAGCCAAGCGTGACTACATCCCCGCCTAATCCCTGTCCTAAGATGACCGCTGATAAGTAACGCGTAAAGGTGGAGGAGCCTCATGGTTTATGTAGCTGTTGGCAAGCCAACCAGAGCCGTTGAAGGTGTAGAAAAGGTGACTGGCGGCTTGCGATACACCGCGGACATAACCCTACCAGGCACTCTTTGGGTCAAAGTACTACGCAGCCCACACCCCCACGCTCGTATCAAGTCGATAAACACAATTAAAGCTGCCGCATTACCAGGCGTCGCCATGGTTGCCACAGGCGAGGATTTCCCTAATGCCCGCGTCGGCATTCGAATGCGGGACATGCCTGTGCTCGCTATCGACAAAGTGCGTTTCGTCGGTGACCCCGTGGCAGCCGTAGCCGCTGACAATGTCGAAATCGCAGAAGCGGCCATTGCACTTATCGACGTTGAATACGAAGTCCTACCTGCAGTCTACGATGCGATTGAAGCACTCCGGCCTGGCGCACCTGTACTTCATGACGACCCAGCTTCCTATGAAGGCGCGCCCGAGCGCTCAGTCACTGATCCCAACGTGCAGTCCTATACGGTATGGGAGCATGGAGATTTGGAAGCCGCCTTCGCTAACGCAGATCAGACTTTCGAGCACACTTTCAGCACTCCGCTCACTCCCCACGGGTACCTGGAAGCAAGCGGTTCCACTGTTTGGGTACACCCCAATGGTGATGTCGAGGTATGGGCGACCAACAAATCGCCTTACAGTCTGCGCGAATTGCTAATCAAACAGCTCGGGGCACCTGAGGGACGAGTCAGAGTCAACGTCATGCCAGTAGGTGGAGACTTCGGTGCGAAGTCCAGCTTGAACGACGCCACCCTTTGCTATCTAATTTCGGATCATGTCAAAAGGCCCGTAAAATTCCTGCATACTTACACTGAGGAACTCATGGCTGGCCCCCGGCGCCACCCCGCTCAAATCACAGTTCGAACAGGGGTAACCAACAACGGAGCGCTAACCGCCATGAGCGTTCGAGCGGCCTTCTCTGGAGGCGCATATGCCGCCTACAAAGCCAACCCGCAGGTCGCGGTCCTCGGCATTCGCATGGCAGGCAGCTGCTACCGCATACCCGCAATTAAAGTCGAAGAATACTGCGTCTACTCCAACCAAGTAGCAGGTACCCAGACCCGAACGCCAGGTGGTCCACAGATTGTTTTTGCAGTCGAGTCGCACCTTGACCTCATCGCTAGGGAGCTTGGAATTGACCGAGCCGAATTCCGCATGAAAAACCTCCTAAACGAAGGAGAGCCCACACCGATTGGGCTCACCTGGGAGGGCATGAAGGGCAAGGAAACGCTCACCGCGGCGCTCGGTGCAGTCGGCTGGAACCAACCCAAGAGGCCCAACGTAGGTCATGGCCTCGCCATCTACGAACGGCCTGCGGGTGCAGGAAAATCCAGCGCAGCCATAACATTCGACCGGGCAGGCACGCCAATCCTTCTTGTTTCGATCGCCAACGCTGGTCAAGGTGCTCACACCGTACTCCAGCAGATCGTCGCTGAGAAGTTTGGAATATCCGCCAACGAGGTAATCGTACGTACGGAGGACACAAACTCAGAGCTTTTTGACTCTGGTCTTGGGGGAAGTAAGACAACCAACTCGGCAGGCAACGCCGCCGCCAAAGCCGCAGATGCGATGCTGGAGAAGATTACAGCAGCAGCAGCTAGCGAATGGGGATGCGAAACCAATGAAGTCGAACATCTCAATGGAGCATTCATCGGGCCCAAAGAGCAGATTCTCACATTGAAAGAGCTTGCCGTTATCGCGGGGGCCGATGAACCCGTAATGGTCAAAGGGATATTCGAACCGCCAGAGGCTCGCACTACCACGGCCTATTGCACACAGGCGGCTGAAGTTGAGGTCGACCCAGAATCAGGTCAGGTGAAGATACTGCGAATTATCTCCTCTCATGACGTCGGGCAAATCCTCAATCCTCTGGGCCACCAAGGCCAAATCAATGGCGGCGTTATCCAGGGCATTGGGTTTGCCATGACGGAAGACTCACCGCTCATAGACGGCCACATTAGCACTTTAAGCATGGCCGACTTCAAGCTCGTAAGTATCGGTGACATCCCTCAACTTGAAACAATCCTGCTCAGGGATGACGCTGGCCCCGTTCCCTTCAATGGAAAAGCAATCGGCGAGCTACCGAACGTACCCATCGCCGCTGCCATTGCGAACGCGGTCGAAGACGCTATTGGCGTACGGATCAAAGATCTGCCGATCACCGCAGAAAAGGTTTTTGCGGCGCTCAAAATTCATAATTCCAAAATACGGCAATAAAAAAACATGCAACCAATAAGCCCAGCGGATTTGGATCTTCTCAGGTCTTCATTGACCAACAATGAACTCGTTTTCCTCGACGGGTTCCACGCGGTAAAGCACGCAGCGCGCTTCGGTGCTGACATCGGGTTGGTGGCGTGCGCCAACGAAGCCAAGCTCCAAGAGTTATCTGGCGCGCTCGCACCCGATATCGCAGGTGAACTTACCGCTATGGCGAAATCCATCGATAAGAAAGATGTCCGGAAGATTGGTGAGATGCGATCCCATTGGACAGGCGTCTGGGGAGTCGCACGTCGCCCAGAATACACGGCCGACGAAATACTCAAGACGTCCAGTCCTATAATTTTGTTAGAAAACCCCCAGAACGGAGGCAACATTGGTGCGTGCATTCGAGTAGCTGCTGCTGCCAATGCGGGAGGCGTATTGTTAACCGGAAATGCGAACCCCTGGGAGCCTGCCGTCATACGAGGTGCAGCCGGGCTCCAATTCGCTATACCTGTAGCCACTTTAGAAAGCCTTACCAACCTGAGCCGGCCAATCATCGCCATCGACCCAGAAGGTGACGACATCGCGACTGCAACGATTCCTGCGCAACCCATTCTCGCCTTCGGCACCGAACGCGAGGGGCTGAGCGACCAACTCAAGCGAATGGCGAGCACGCACGTAAAACTTCCGATGAGAGAAGGCGTCAGCAGTGTCAACCTCTCTGTCGCCGTCGGTATCGTGCTCTACTCACAAGCCCTGGGCTAACACTTTCCCTTAAATTAACGCTTCAGCCAAAAAGTAACTCCCCAGCTGCTAATCGTTCTACTTCCCTTTGGAGATTACGAAGCTTCAGGATACTTTCCGCTCCTCTGAATATCTCCACAATAACCCTCTCTAAGAGCCCGTCGGTCGGCTACGCTATCATTCCAGAATGGGCTGTCACTCAGCCCCTACTACCATGACTACGAATGCCACTCCACCAACACCTTCCATTGCCATTGACGTCCAGGGCTTGTCGAAGTCCTTCGGCCGCATGCCCGCCTTGCGCAAGATCGATCTTCAGGTCGCCTACGGGGAAGGCCTCGCCCTATTCGGTCACAACGGAGCTGGTAAAAGCACGCTGATTCGGACACTGGCAACGCTGATTCGCCCAGAAGCCGGCGTCGTACGAATCGCCGGTTTCAACCGCGATTCCCATACGCCGCAGATACGCTCCGTAATCGGCTACGTTGGCCACCAGTCGCTACTCTACGACGATCTGACTCCACGCGAGAATCTCAGGTTCTACGCCAAAATGTACGGGCTCCCCCAGGCCGATGACATCGTCGAGAAGTCATTAGAAGAAGTGGGTGCGTCATCCTACGCCGAGCGCCGAGTGCGCGTGCTTTCGAACGGCATGCAGAAGCGAGTCGCCATCGCGCGAGCACTGCTACATAGGCCTCGAGTGCTGCTGCTTGACGAGCCGGAGACTGGTCTTGATTACGAAGGACTCGAACTCCTAGATTCAGTCGTCAAGGGAGTTAAACAGGGCGGTGCGTCCGTTGTCATGGCCACTCACGGCATCGAGCGTGGGCTTGCCCTCGCAGAGCGTGCCATTGTGCTATCGGAAGGACGTGTATACATGAACTACGTCACCTCCAGCACGAGCGTAGAAGCCATACAGCAAGTTGTATTCAGCGGGCGTGAGAAGCAGCTAAAATTCGGTGCTCAGCGATGAAAGCCTACTTGCGATCCGCAACCGCCATCTACGTTAAAGACATGCGCCTTGAAGCGCGGACCAAGGAAACGTTCAGCTCGGTTCTCGCCTTCGCCGTTATCGTCGCCTTCGTGTTCGGGTTCACATTCGATCCGAACCCAAGCACCATTGCGCTCGTCGGCCCAGGAATAGTGTGGGTTGCCTACGTATTCACAGGTATACTCGGCATGAACCGCACCTTCGCCGTCGAGCGTGACCGTGGAACGCTCGAGGGATTGCTTCTTGCACCAGTCGGCCGGGAAGCAATTTACGCAGGCAAGCTCGCCAGCACCACGACCATCATGGTCGTAGTGGAAATGCTTCTCTATCCCGTATTTCTTTTACTATTCGATCTCGATCTCTTCAACATTTGGTTCGTACTAGTAACCGTCGCAGCCACCGTCGGGTTCGCTGCAGTCGGCACTCTCTTCTCCGCCATCGCCTCGAACACTCGTGCCCGCGAGGTGTTGCTGCCTCTGCTGTTTCTCCCTATCGTGCTGCCTATCATCATAGGTGCCGTCGCTAGCACCTCAGGCGCGTTGGAAGGGGGAGGCTGGGACAGGGTTGGGAAGTGGTTACAGTTCATTATCGCCTTTGATTTGGTGTTCCTTGTGTTATCATCTTGGGCGTTAGATTTCGTCTTGGAGGAGTAGTGATGGGGAGCACCGGAATCGGTGGCAGGCAGGCCCTACTAGGCCTCGCAGCCCTGCTTTTCCTCACCAATATCTATCTCATCTTCCTGTACGCCCCGACTGCATCTGAAGCGCTGGGAATACAGGTTCAACGCATCTTCTACTTCCATGTCCCTAGCGCGCTGCTTGGCATGATTTCCTTTGCTGTCGCAGCTGTCATGAGCGTGGTCTACCTAACCAGGCGCAATCGCAAATGGGACCGGATAGCTTGGGCTTCAGCTGAGGTTGGCACTGTCTTTTTTACTGTCGCCATCGCCACTGGCGCGGTTTGGGCCAAGCCGGTTTGGCAGAAGTGGTGGGTGTGGGACGTCAATGGCACGCTTACGTTTATGCTGTGGCTAGTCTTCATCGGCTACCTGATCGTTCGCTCTTACGCACCCACCGTCGAGCGCGGTAGCCGGTGGGCAGCGGTTGTTGCCATCTTTGGCGCTGCGGCCGTTCCTTTCGTTTACATGGCTGCCGACTGGTGGGAAGGCGTGCACACCGAGCGCGTCACGGGGCCCGCTGCTCAGGGTTCTTTGCAGAGTGAGATGTTCATTACCCTGATGTTCTCGCTCGTCACATTCCTTGTCCTATTCATCGCCCTCGTTGCCGAGCGCACCGCCCAGCGCGGCAACGAGGAAAGCATCGAAGATCTCTACAAAGAGGTAGCCTCATGAATATCCCCAAGACCAGCATACGAATTGTGATTGGCATCATAGCCTTATCTATTCTCATCATACCCAGTGCGGTATTGGCGAGCGTATCCCCCAATGAGGGCCCCGGTGAAGATAACCTCATTTACCTGCTGGTTGGCCAAATAATCGCCTGGGCCGCATTTTTCTCCTACGCTTTCTATATGAGCAGGAAGACCAACGAGATGCGCATAGAGATTGACAATCTCCGGGACCTTCTCAGCAAGTAACCCAGGTCTGCACCTGAGCCAAGCCACCCATAAATCTTCGAGCGCTCGCGTTTCGCCCGGCCGTTAATCCGGAGTAGAATGGCGATTATTACTCTGCAGGAGGCGCAAGCATGGGCGACGAAATCGAATTCAACCCCTATTACGGGGTATTCCCATACCACGACTTTGTAAAGGCCGAAGGTATCCCCGTTCATGAGGCCTATGCCATCGATTGTCATAGCGTGCAGGTTGAGCCATGGGAGCGCCTGGGTGGGCTAGGTGCCTACATCCACCTGGTAGGGAAATCAGACTACCTCTCTGCCTACGTCGTGGAGATTCCGGCAGGCAGTCAGCTTAACCCCGAACAGCACATGCACGACGAGCTGATCCACGTTGTTTCTGGGAGAGGCGCCACCTCTATAGAAGAACCCGACGGTCGCAAGCATTCATTCGAGTGGGGCCCTGGTTCTATCTTTGGCATCCCCATGAACGCCAAGCATCAAATCTTTAATGGATCAGGCACAGAACCTGCCAGGCTTGCAGCAGTAACCGACCTACCAATCATCTTCAACATTTTCCACAAGACCGAATTCATCTACGACAATCCCTTCACGTTTGGCGAGCGCTCAGCCGTCGAACGCTACTACAACGGTGAGGGGGAATTCCGCGAAGTCAAACCTGGTCGCCACCAATGGGAGACAAATTTCGTCCCCGACGTGAAGAGTTTCGAGCTTCCTCCGTGGGCAGCCCGAGGTGCGGCAGGCAACAATATTCAGTTCTTGCTGGGCGACTCATCCATGCATTGCCACCTGTCTGAGTTCCAACAGGGCACTTACAAGAAGGCTCATCGTCACAACGCTGGTGCACACATCTGGTGCGTCACTGGCGAAGGCTATTCGCTCCTATGGAAAGAGGGAGAAGACCCCACAGATACAGTTCGCGTGGAGTGGAAGCCCGGCACCCTCTACGCCCCCCCGGATGGCCCCACTTACCACCAGCACTTCAACATCGCCGATGGCCCGTCCCGTTATCTCGTTTTCGGCTTTGGTGGCGCACGCTATCCCGTGTTGGATACTAAGATGGAGAGCTACGAGAACATGGATAAAACCACCAAAGAAGGCGGAAACCAAGTCGAGTACATCGACGAGGACCCTAACATCCTTGATCTCTACGAGAGTGAGCTTGCCAAGCGTGGGCTCAACTCCAAGATGCGCGAATTCGTCGGCCCGCGAAATTAACTTGGCCCACGCTGTCACTCAGCGACAGCGTACGAGCACTAAAAGGAGGCCCCGGAATATGCTAGGGCCTCCTTTTTCACTTGCCAACGAGTCCGATGTATCCCGGCTTACGATAGAATCAGTACCACATTAGACGCAGGAGACTCCGCACTCATGGGCGACGAAATCGAATTCAATCCGTATTACGGCGTATTCCCTTACCACGACTTCGTGAAGAGCGAAGGCATACCCATCGTCGAGGCTTACGCAGTTGACTGCAACACCGTGCCCGTCGAACCCTGGGAGCGCTTAGGGGGGCTCGGCACCTACGTTCACCTCACGGGGCGTGGCGACCACGCTTCCGCATACGTCGTAGAGATTCCTGCGGGAGGTCAACTCAAACCTGAGCAACATCTCCACGACGAGCTCATGTACGTAGTATCAGGCCGCGGCGCGACAGTTATTGAGGATGCACACGGCAGGAAACAGTCGTTCGAGTGGGGCCAGAACAGCATCTTCGGCATCCCCATGAACGCCAAGCATCAAATCTTCAACGGCTCAGGGTCTGAGCCAGCACGCCTTGCCGCGCTGACCGATCTACCCATTATCCTAAACATTTTCCACAAGCCCGAGTTCGTCTTCAACAATCCCATGACCTTCCCTGAACGCTCGGACGTTGAGCGCTACTATAACGGCGAGGGTGAGTTCCGTGAGGTAAAGCCCGGGCGACACCAATGGGAAACCAACTTTGTGCCTGATGTCACTAGTTTCGAACTACCTCCTTGGGCAGCCCGAGGTGCGGCTGGCAACAATATCCAATACCTGCTTGCCGATTCCTCCATGCACTGTCACATCTCTGAATTCCAGCAGGGCACGTATAAAAAGGCACACCGCCACGGCGCGGGCTATCACATCTGGTGCGCTACGGGCGAGGGTTACTCCCTGCTATGGCTTGAGGGTGAAGACCCAGTCAACACAATCCGAGTCGACTGGAAGCCGGGCACGCTCTACGCCCCTCCAGACGGCCCCACCTACCACCAGCACTTCAATGTCGCGGACGGCCCCTCTCGTTACTTGGTATTCGCATTCGGCGGCGCACGCTATCCCGTGCTGGAAACCACATTCAACGGCCTCGAAGTGATGGATCTCTCCGCCAAAGACGGAGGTCACCAGATTGAGTACCAAGACGAGAATCCAGCCGTTCTCGACTTATATGAGAAGGAGCTAGCCTCTCGAGGGCTGACTTCCAAGATGCGCCAATTCGTGCACCCAGACGCCTAGTGCAACGCGCTCGACACCCGTTGCACTAGCTCTTCAGCGCGGATAGAGTCAAAACAATAAATTCTCCGGAGATTAACCATGGGCGACGAAATCGAATTCAATCCGTATTACGGAGTGTTCCCGTACCACGACTTCGTGAAAGAGGAAGGTATCCCCGTCCACGAAGCCTATGCCGTCGACTGCCACACCGTTCAGCTTGAGCCTTGGGAGCGCATGGGCGGGCTCGGTGCTTACATTCACTTGGTAGGACGGTCTGACTACCTCTCAGCATACGTCGTCGAAATCCCTGCGGGAGGCCAGCTCAACGTTGAGCAGCATATGCACGACGAGCTCATCCACGTCATCTCAGGCCGTGGTGCAACGGTCATAGAAGAAAGTGACGGCACCAAGCATTCCTTCGAGTGGGGGCCTTCTGCAATCTTCGCCATTCCGATGAACGCCAAGCATCAGATTTTTAATGGCTCAGGTTCTGAACCGGCGCGATTGGCTGCTGTCACGGACCTCCCAATCATCTTCAATATCTTCCATAAAAAGGAATTCATCTACGACAACCCCGTAACATTCGACGACCGGGCCGCTGTGGAGCGTTATTACAGTGGCGAAGGCGAGTTCAGGGAGATCAAACCCGGTCGCCACCAGTGGGAGACAAATTTCGTCCCTGATCTCGTCAACTTCGAACTTCCTCCATGGATTGCTCGAGGCGCTGCTGGAAACAACATCCAGTTCCTACTAGGCGATTCTTCGATGCACTGCCATATCTCGCAGTTCTTCGAGGGCACCTACAAAAAGGCCCACAAACACAATGCTGGTGCTCATATCTTCTGCGCCACCGGTGAGGGGTACTCTTTGTTATGGAAAGCAGGGGAGAATCCAGTCGACACCGTCCGCGTCGACTGGAAGCCCGGGACCCTATACGCGCCTCCCGATGGCCCAACTTATCACCAGCACTTCAATGTCTCCAAAGGCCAATCCCGCTACCTTGTCTTTGACTTCGGCGGCTCTCGTTACCCAGTCCTTGACTCGAAGATGTGGACGTACGAGAACATGGATAAATCCCAAAAAGATGGTGGAATGCAAGTCGAATACCAAGACGAAGACCCACGTATCCATACACTCTTTGCGGAAGAACTAGCCAAGCGTGGAATCCAGTCTCGTATGGGTGACTTCATCCCTAATCTCGACTCGCGCTAAGTCGCTGAGCTCTCACCGTTAGATCTAGCGAGCAGCGCGCCCATCCGAATCCAGTCGGCACATATAATTCAGGTGTCTAAGGTCAGGACGGGGCGCGCTGTTCAATGCTTGCTCTATCCGCTGCCTCTAGGTTACCTGTAGAATGGGAAGGTATGACAATGGGCATAGAATACACTCCAGCCGAGCCACCAGAGCAACCGCAAGAAGCCGCAGGGATAGCCTCAGTTCTTACAGGGCGCCGCAAGGCCATAATTCTCGGCTCCATCGCACTTATCGCGTTCGGCTACTTCGCCATCACTGCCTTCCAAGCAGCTACTTCCTTCTACCTGAGCGTCGACGAATTAGTCGAGCGCGGGCCAGTCGTCGGTGAAACCTACGTCCAAGTCAAAGGCTCCCTCAAGCCCTACTCCTTCGCCCGTGAAAGTAGCACTTCATTGCTCGCTCAATTCCAGCTTGAAGATGGTGGAGCGGTCATCAATGCCACTTATGACGGTGTACTCCCTGACCTATTCTTCAACCCGCACTCTGAGATAGTCCTCGGCGGCGAGTACACAGCCGAAGGGGTGCTAGTCGTCAAGCGTGACAGCCTCTTGATTAAATGCCCCTCAAAGTATGAGGCGCTGGAAGTCGAAAACCCCACCACGCCAATACCTGGCGCGCTGGAAAGCTAGGGCGAGCGCTTTCCGTGGCTAACCAGCCGCCACCTCAGAAGCAGCCCAAGGGTCAACGAAGAATTCTCGACGCCCGCTGGATCGAGCACCTCAGCGCTGGCGGTGACCCCGGCGATGGTCGCCAGCTCACAGATCTAGTTTCATTTCACAGCGGCATTTCGGAATTCAATCAAGGGAAGTTCTTTGATGCGCATGAGTCGTTTGAGCGCGCGTGGCATGCTGTACGCTACCCCGATCGATTGCTCAGCCTAGCGCTCTCGAAGCTAGGCGCCGCATTGACTCACGCTCAACGCGGCAACCTCTCCGTGGCTAGGAAAATCGTACATGATACCCAGCTTTGTCTCGTACCCTTGCCTGCAGTGTATGCAGGGATTGACGTTGCCGAACTTCGCGAACATATCAGAGCGTGGCTCGCCTCGCCGCAGCTCTATGGAATAGTGATTCATCGGTCGATGAGGGAGTAAAAGACAAGCACTTCGGCCTATCCTCGAGTGGTTTCCCATGCTAAATTCAATGCTATCGCTCAAACAGCACCTTGTTGATTAACTCCCCATATTCCGATGCCCTGGAGACCGGCGGTTTCAGTCGAATGTTCGTACTAAACGCTGAAAACATGCCTACCATTTATCTGGAGCCTACTGCGGGCAGCACCTTCATACCATGGACATGTTTTGAGGGGCTTCACCAGTCTTCTTTCTATCTCAACTCGTTTATATGACTGTTTTCATTTAGCCTTGTTTTACCGCAGCATCATAGTAGATAGTTTGTTGCTCACGACCACCTCTTCGTTGCCTTCCTCTCCAACTTGTTTAACTTATTCTATATAATGCTAGTTGATACAGTTCGTATCAATCGTGCTACAATTGAAGAGCATTCTGTAAAGAGATGCCACCTGAACGATACAGGGAACTGATCCGATGCAAGAGAACAGAAGAAGGACCCAAGCCCACGCATCGCATGAAATGTTCGCCGATATGCTCTTTGGTCAGATCACAGGGGCTGGAGTTCGACTTACTCGCCAGCGCGCCCCGCAACCTGAGCAGCCAACCGAAGGCCTCTACATAATCAGCGTTGCTGCTCGTATTCTATCTATGCACCCCCAAACGCTGCGTAAATACGAACGAGTCGGCCTCGTTAGACCATCACGAACCGTGGGGATGCTCCGCCTCTACTCAGAGGACGACATTATCAAACTCCGAGTGATAAAAAGGCTCGTAGATGAACTTCGACTGAACCTTGCGGGGGTTGAGATGGCAATCGCCGTATTCGACCGCCTGTCCGCTGCTCGAAGCCAGATGAACCAGAATCAGGCCAGCCGAAGAGCCAATGTCCAGGCGTTCGAGCACATGTTCGAACAAATCATGGAGCTCTTCTCAGGCCCCAGCCTTAACAGAGAACCCGACTCACAACACAGGACACGCAATCGATGACGACCCAGGATCCTGAAAATTCGACAGAGACCTCAGATGAGACTCTAGAAACAGCCGAAGAGCCAACTGACCCGATAATTGCCCTCGAACAGGAGCGCGACCAGTTTAAAGCTATCGCCCAACGTTCTCAGGCAGATTTCCTCAACTTTAAACGCCGCACCGATCAGGAACGCGGCGTGCTGGTACGTAACGCTTCGGGGCAAGTGCTTATCCGCCTGCTTCCCGTACAAGATGACCTTGAGCGCGCTCTTAGTGCTCTTCCTGAAGATGCTCCTGATTCCTGGAAGGAAGGTATCAATATGGTGCTTCAGAATCTCCAGGCTCTGGTGCAGGCTGAAGGAGTAATCAAGTATGAACCTGCTGCGGGAGATTCCTTTGATCCCGCAGAACAAGAAGCTGTCTACTACCAACCCACAACTGATCAACCACCAGGTGCAGTGCTCTCCGTGGTTCGCCCTGGGTATCGCACTGCAGACCGCGTGCTGAGGCCTGCCCAAGTGGTGGTGGCAAAGGCACCTGAAGAGACCGCTGAGTCCAGCGGCAACTGAATCGATGACAATACCGTCCTTCGTAGAGATAGGACGAGGAGGCTCGTATGGCGAAAGTGATTGGAATAGACCTAGGAACCACTAACTCGGCTGTTGCCGTGATGGAGGCGGGCGAACCAACCGTCCTTGAAAACTCGGAAGGTGGACGGACGACGCCGTCGGTCGTCGCGCTCAACCCCAAGTCGGGAGAGCGGTACGTCGGGATGGTTGCCAAACGGCAGGCCGTGACCAATCCCCAGAACACTGTTTATTCAGTGAAGCGATTCATTGGCCGTAAATTTACCGAAGTCCAGCATGAAATCGAGACCATTGGCTACGAGGTCAAAGCTAGCACCGCGGGCGACGCAGTAGTCCGCATGGGCGACCGCGACTACACGCCACCCGAGGTGGCCGCGATGGTGCTCCAGAAGCTCAAGGCCGATGCGGAGATTAAACTAGGCGAGACAGTTACACAGGCCGTCATCACGGTTCCTGCGTACTTCAATGATAGCCAACGCCAGGCGACCAAAGACGCAGGCCAGATTGCAGGGCTAGAGGTGCTTCGCATCATCAACGAGCCTACGGCAGCGGCTCTTGCCTATGGCCTCGATAAGAACCAAGACGAGCTCATCGCGGTATTTGACCTCGGTGGTGGCACATTTGACGTGTCAATTCTCCATATCGGAGACGGTGTATTTGAGGTCAAATCTACCAACGGTGATACTCACTTAGGTGGGGATGACTTCGACCAACGGATCATCCAGTGGATGGCTGATGAGTTCAAAAAAGAGCAAGGCATCGACCTTAAGCAGGACCGAATGGCACTCCAGCGCCTGAAGGAAGCCGCTGAACGGGCCAAGATTGAGCTTTCCTCTGTCGCCCAGACCGAAATCAATCTCCCGTTCGTAACCGCCGACGCCTCTGGCCCTAAGCACATGGCCATAAGCCTCAGTCGCGCGAAGCTAGAGCAGCTGACAGCAGATCTCATTGAGCGTACTGCTGAACCATGCCGACAGGCAATCAAAGACGCGGGAGTAACACAAGCTGAAATTGGCCAAGTCGTGCTGGTAGGCGGTATGACACGCATGCCCATCGTTATCGACAAAGTCAAGCAGTTGTTCGGCAAGGAGCCCCACAAGGGCGTGAATCCGGATGAAGTGGTCGCAATAGGCGCGGGTATCCAGGCTGGCGTGCTTCAGGGTGAAGTCACCGACATCCTTCTACTAGACGTCACTCCCCTGTCCCTAGGCATCGAGACATTGGGTAGCGTGGCAACGCCTCTCATCAAACGCAACACTACTATCCCAACATCCCATACCGAGACGTTCACGACCGCTTCAGACAATCAGACTAGTGTTGAGATACATGTGATTCAAGGCGAGCGCAGCATGGCAAACGAGAACAAGTCGATTGGGCGCTTCAATCTCGACGGCATCGCACCAGCGAGCCGTGGTCTGCCGCAGATTGACGTCGAATTCGATATCGACGCCAATGGGATTCTAAGCGTATCGGCTAAGGACAAGGCCACCAACAAAGAGCAGCGAATCACTATCACTGCGTCATCAGGTCTTTCCAGCGACGAAGTAGAGAACCTCGTCAAGGAAGCAGAGGCACATGCCGAAGAGGACGGGAAGCGCCGTGAAGTTGTTGAGGCTCGTAACGCCGCTGACAATGCTGCTTACCAGGCGGACAAGTCACTCGCAGAGCATGGCGACAAAATCACGCCTGAGCTCAAGCAAGAAATCACGGAACAGATCGCCAGTCTTCGAGCGCTCCTAGCTGAGGAGCCTCTTACGGAAGACGCTGCCGCCTTACGTGCAGCTGTCGAAGCACTGATGGTCACACTCACCCAAATCGGTCAGCAAGTCTATGAACAGCAGCAAGCTGAAGGTGCTGCTGATTCTTCTCCGACTGCTGAGGGCGAAGAGAGTGAACCTGCCCCCGATGCCAGTAGTGATGACACTGTCGAGGGCGAATTTAGGGAAGTCTAAGCGAGCGGGCTACTGCTCCTTAGCGACAGTAAACGAGAATAGGAAAGGGTCGCGCGGGAAGTGCCGTGCGGCCCTTTCCTATATACCGAGGAAGCGTAGGGAGCGGGATATTAGGAAGGTGAGCGCCCGTAGTCGTCTTCCAGGCGGACAACGTCCTGTAGCTCAATCGTACTCACCTCAAGAATAAGTGCTCCCTGAGGTCCCGTCGCTCTTACTCGATGGGTTGTTCCTGGTGAAATGGCGAACGGCTGCGAGAGCACCATCGGCACCACTCGCTCGGCACTGCCGACACCGAGCGTAAGCTCGGCCTCGCCTTCAGTGAGCATCAATGTTTCAGTCTTGCGAACGTGGTACTGCTTGCTCAGGCGGTGCCCGCTATTGATGAACAGGTGCTTTATGCAATAGTGACTGTTGAGGTCGACTATCTCTTCCCAACCCCAAGGCTTATCTATATGGTCGCCTGTCTTCATATTTGTAAGACTTCCTAGCCTACTCGTTCTTGAAATCGAGACCCTAATCGCCCTACAGCGATAATTGACAGCAGGTATTTTCGTCTCTTTGGTAAAGAGTTCTCTCAAGTTTATGATACCGCGTATGCACGCGGGTAGGTATTCTCCCCACCGCCAGAGGAGGAGTTTGGCTAGCTTGCCCGTTCGCTTCGGGCAAGCAATTCCTCGTCAAATTCGAGCCCCAAGCCAGGCTCTTGCGGCAATTCGATGTGACCATCAACAGCCAGTGGAATCGACTTGAACAACGGGAACGACCACGGCATGTACTCGACTGTGAGGCCATTAGGCACCGCTGCCAATGCGTGGACGAGTACCTCAGGTGCCAAATGAGTCACCACTGGAAGATTGTGAGCTTCCGCCA
This sequence comes from uncultured Dehalococcoidia bacterium, assembly GCA_937901475.1. Taxonomy (GTDB): domain Bacteria; phylum Chloroflexota; class Dehalococcoidia; order Lucifugimonadales; family Australimonadaceae; genus CALGTL01. The sequence goes on along the minus strand of CALGTL010000026.1, from coordinate 12,822 downwards.
TATGAGCGACCTTCATCCACTGGGTGATGCCACCAACACGCAGCAAGTCCACCATGACGATATCTATTGAGCGTTGCTCAATCAATTGGACGAATGGCGCAATGCCATAGACATACTCACCCCCCGCTATTGGCGTATCCAAAGCATCCGCAATTTTCGCCAGTCCCTTGAAATCATCGAATGTTGTGGGGTCCTCCAACCAGGTGATGCCATACTCGCGCATTTCTCTGCCGACGGTGATTGCGCGGTTCACATCCCATAGCTGGTTGATGTCTATCATCAGTTCAACGTCTGGCCCTACCGCATCGCGCATGGTACGCAATCGATTGACCTCTGCAGCGATAGTCTTCTCGGCGCCCAGCCTAAATTTCATGGCCTTGAAGCCCTCATTCACCAAGCGCTCCCCATGGGAAGCCAGCATGTCCAAGTCAAACGAACGCCACAGGTACCCACTTGCGTACGTAGGCACACGATCGCGGTAGCCACCGAGCAATTTATATACCGGCTGGCCAAGCGCCTTCCCCTTAATATCCCATAACGCAACGTCGATAGCCGATATGGCTCTGGTCACTAATCCTGCGGGTGAGCCGCTACCAGCAGCGCGAAACAAATGAGCGCCAATCTCCTCGGTGTTCATCGGATCCATGCCTACCACCAACCGACACAAGCCATCAACGGCAGCGTGCAACGCCGGTGTCATGACTAGCGGGGCGAATCCTGCGTAGCCAATGCCCTCAATACCGTCGTCCGTGCGCATCTGGAGCGTGACAAACTCTATCTCGTCCCCACCTTTGGCGAAGGGTGCATGTTGGCGGGGAATCCGCACCACCTGTGTCGTGTAACTCGCGATTTTCATCTAACTAAAGACCCTGAACCAATTGTTGCTTCTGCCAATTCATATCTACCTTTTCTCCATAAAATCGTTCAGGGTTTTCGATAGACCACAATTGCTTGTGAACAACATAGTTGTCAGGGTCTATGACTGATGCCTCGCGCCACTTGGCTCGTGCACCGTCCATATCGCAACCCCGTAGCAGTGCCAACCCCTCCTCGAATAGCGTGTGCACACGAGGTTCGACCTCTACTCGCTCAGTCGACGCGGCCCTTGCCTCTGGCATCACACCTGATGTAAGCCAGGCACTTACGAGATCACGCATTTCCTGCTTTCGAATATCGAATCCGCCAAACTTCTGGTAGATGACTACCCCGTTCTCATCAACCAGTATTCCATTAGGGACTGCTTTGAAGCCTAAAGTCTTCGAAAGAAGGTTCTGGGAATCCAGCAGGCAGGTGAACGTGGCACCCGCCTGCTCCATGTAGAAACGAGGCTTATCAGCGCCTTGCGCGTCCATTGCCACTGCCACCAGTTCAAAGTCAGTACCTGCGTACTGCTCGATTATTTGTTGCCAAACTGGCAACTGTTCGCGACAGTTTCACCATGAGGCCCAAATAAAGATAGCCCGCTTCTTACCACGGAAAGATGCGAAGTCCACCTCAATCCCATCTAGGGAAGGTAGCGTAACCATCGGCAATGTTTCATTTAATATCACTGCTTCTCCTCTGCCAGCCCGGGCTAGGCCTGATGACCCGCGTACCCTATGAGTGGAATTGTACGCCGGTTAGCCTCTGGCTATGTTGCGATGCCGTGCAGTGGGAAGATTAATTTCTTAATCTCTTGAACCCTCTGGTCTGCCCACGCTGCAGTTCGAATAATCATCTCGTCTTCGACGGTGACCACGCCGTCGCGAAGCGCGTCACTCTCTAGAAAGGATTCCGCTCCTAGCGGCAATACGTCAGGCCACCTACGGCCCAGCATGACGCCGTAGGCCAGTGTCCAGCAGCGCGCCACCGCATCCAAATCGTAGCCACCGCCGCCGAATGCGAGCCATGGATACCTCAGCGCCTCGAACCGCTCAAACATGGCCTCATAGCCGTACGTTGTCAGCGCCAGCTGCGTAAGTGGATCATACACGTGTGCATCTGTACCAAGCTGGGTCGCCAGAACGTCAGGATTGAATGTTCTTATTAGAGGCAACACTATCTCATCGAACGCCGCCATATAAACATCGTCAGACGTGTAAGGAAGCAGCGGTAGATTAACGGAAAACCCCTTACCATAACCTTCTCCCGTCTCCCTCACGTCTCCAGATCCAGGGAACAACCAGCGAGGTCCTTCATGGATTGAAATTGTCATCACATCCGCGTCCCGGTAGAACGCGTTCTGCACGCCATCACCGTGATGCGCATCGATATCCACATAGCAGACACGTAACCCTTGCTTGCGGAGCGCGTTGATTGCTATCACTGGGTCATTGAAGATGCAGAATCCTGACGCATGTCCCGGCGCAGCATGGTGCAGTCCACCAGCGGGAGCGAACGCTCGTGAGGTTACGCCATCAGCGATTAACTCAGCAGCCTGCACAGAAGCGCCTGTAGATAGAAGCGCTGCTTCGTACATGCCCTCGTAAATTGGGTTATCTCCGGTCTTCGAAAAGCCGAAGATCTCTGCGCTCGCAATCAACTCGCCGTCACTGAGGCGCTGCACAACATCAACGTAGGACTCTTGGTGAAACGTCAGCAACTCCTCGCGAGTCACGGGTCTAGGATTGACCACTAGGGCACTCGGGTCATCGAAAGCCCCATACCCATTCAGTAGTGCATTGGTGTAGCGAAGGCGCACCGGTCGCATCGGATGTTGCTCGCTCAGCACGTGGCGAGATAGCCTGTCTTCGTAGACGTAAGCGGCCAGGTTTCTTTTATTGCTTTTCATTTTATCTTACGTTTTGTAAGAATTATGTTTGAGGAAGTGCGGTAGCGGTCGATTGCTTTTATCACTCTCGCCCCACCAGCTCACGTAGATATATCGCCGCTTGCTGTTTATTCAATGGGCTGTTGTTGTTCCTGCACTTAGGCGACTGCAGACAACTGGGGCAACCATCAGTGCATTGGCATTGCTCAATGGCCGCAAGCGTCGCAGCCAGAAGCTCCTTGATATGAACGAACTGTCCATTATTGCTCTAATCGATTGAGGAATGGGTCTACGTCCAAATCCGCTCCGTTTCGGGGTAGGCGATTTCCTACTCTGACTCGCCAAGCCTCATCTAGTCAATCTCGTTCCATCTCGATAAGCTCGACATCCATATGCTGATCGTTCTCAAGGAATCTCACGACCGTCCCTACCCGCTCGCGGGGATAATCCATGTCATCGCTCTAGCAACTCAACCCGAACGCCATCGCCTGATGCCAATCAACGCCACTCACTTCAGCGAGTGACGCGTCGGCCTTACCTCACACTCCATAATTAGCGGACGCAATACCTCTCAATTGCCTTTGAAAGAGTCATAGTTTTGTAGCCGAAACCCCTATTTACAATTGCCAAGTGACACTCTAGGACCTAAAAACCCGCGAGCCCTACTATACCATTCGCTCTGCTCTAAACTTCATTGACCCTGTTTGTGAATCTATTTACAATCAATTCACAAACGTTTCACAATCGCCCTGGCGAACGATTCGAGAGGTGCCCGTGACCACTAACAGCGGCGTCCCCGAAGTTGTCGTAGACCGTCTTCCGCAGTACCTCCGGGCACTCTCTCAGCTTGAGAGTAGCGGTATCGACGTAATCAGCTCGCAACAGCTAGGTGAGCTACTCCAGGTAACGCCAGCCCAAATCCGTAAAGACCTCAGCTACTTCGGTCGTTTCGGGAAGCAGGGGCGCGGGTATAGCATCTCTCATTTGCTGGGGCGGCTCCGCAATATTCTAGGTCTTGACCAAACATGGAACGTCGCCGTCATCGGTGTCGGCCGACTCGGCCGCTCAATCATTAGTTACCCCGGCTTCCAGCCTGAAGGCTTCCGCGTAGTCTGCGCGTTCGACTCCGACTCCGGAGTCGTAGGCCAGGTTGCTGGCGGACTCACCGTCTACGACTTCGCAGACTACGCTGAGGTGGCCAAGCGGGAGAACGTCCAGATTGCCATCGTCGCTGTTCCCGCCAACGTCGCGCAGGCCGTCATCGACGACCTTGTAGCCGCCGGGGTAAAGTCCATTCTCAACTACGCACCTAAGTCGGCTCTCACTCCCGCTGACGTACGTATACGTAACGTAGACCCGGTTGTTTCATTACAATCCATGACCTATTACCTAAGCGCGAGATAGCCGTATACCTCCGAACCCAGCAAGTTCGGCTATCCCCTTAAGGGAATACTAACCCCAGTTGACAGTGCCTCTCCCCACCTCTAACCTCGGGTGTGATGCACTGCCACGCTGAGGTTGGCTGCTTCAAGGAGAACCCAATGGGAGATTTAGACGGAGGCTTCTGGGCCGCCATCATCACGTGGACAGTACTGGCTATCGCCGCGGCGCTCACCGGCCTTGGATTGCACATGCGTGAGAAGAGTCGGAGTAAGTAGTTCACAGTTAGAGATTGATTTAATTGAAAAAGAAAAGGGCCTCTATGAGGCCCTTTTCTTTTGATAAAGGAAAGAATTGTTTACGTGGGAGAATCCTTCGGTTAAACCACTCCCTGCTTTCGCCTACGCCGTGTAATGTTCAAGCGAACCTGCGCGCGCCGTAGAGACGCCATCGCTCTATCCAGGTCAACGTCCACCCCAGCAGCCGCGATACGCTCCTGTGCTCGCATAATCGCCTGCTCAGCACGGGTCTCATCGATTTCATCGATGTGCTCTGCCGCGTCAGCTAAGACAACCACTTGATCGCCGCGAACATCCATGAAGCCACCATGAACAATGTAGTGATTATCTTTGCCGCCTATGCGGTAATGGAGATCACCGGACGAAAGAGTGGTCATGACTGCCGCGTGGTGCGGCAGCACACCAAGTTCGCCATCGCCACCCGGCGCGACGACAACATCAACTTCACCCTCGAAGATGATGCGCTCAGCTGTGACTATTTCAAGCCGCATCGGCATTGGTTACACACCTGTCCCGGCATTGGCCTTCTGACGGTCAGCATGGCGGGCGAGAACCTCATCAATCGTCCCCACCATGTTGAAATCTTGGGCCGCAATGCCATCGTGCTTACCTTCCAATATTTCCTTGAAGCCACGCACTGTCTCAACCACTGGCACATACCGGCCATCAAGGCCCGTGAACTGCTCAGCAACGTGGAATGGCTGCGACAAGAATTGCTCGATGCGCTGTGCTCTACCAACCGTAACCTTATCGTCCTCTGAAAGTTCTTCGATACCCAGAATTGCAATGATGTCCTGGAGGTCTTTGTACTTCTGCAACACCTGCTGCACACCACGGGCAGTGTCGTAATGCTCCTGTCCCACAATCAGCGGGTCCAAAATCCGCGAAGAAGATGTCAGCGGGTCAACGGCCGGGTACAAACCCTTCGCCGCAATCGCACGCTCAAGTGAAATAACCGCGTCCAAGTGACCAAAGCTTGTCGCCACACCAGGGTCGGTGTAGTCGTCTGCCGGGACATAAATAGCCTGGAATGACGTGATTGAGCCCTTAGTAGTGGACGTAATCCGTTCTTGCAAATCACCCATCTCTGTGCCTAATGTCGGCTGGTATCCCACAGCGGATGGCATGCGACCTAGCAGTGCAGATACTTCCATGCCTGCCAGGATGTAACGATAAAGGTTGTCAACGAACAGTAGCACGTCTTGGTTCATCACATCGCGGAAGTACTCGGCCATAGTCAAGCCCGTCATAGCGATGCGAAGGCGCACACCGGGGGGTTCGTTCATCTGACCGAATACGAGCACGGTGCTATTCAGCACACCGGACTCTCGCATCTCATTCCATAAGTCGTTACCCTCACGGGAGCGTTCACCAACACCAGCGAACACGGAATAACCGCTGTGCTCTTCTGCGATGTTCCGAATGAGTTCTTGAATGATGACTGTTTTGCCAACCCCTGCCCCGCCGTACGCTCCCACTTTACCGCCCTTTGTGAAGGGAGCAATTAGATCCAGTGCCTTGACTCCAGTCTCAAGAACCTCAGTCGTCATGCTCTGGTCTTCGTAGGGCGGGGGATCGCGATGGATAGACCAATGGTCCTTCGCATCAACAGGGCCTAGGCCGTCCAGCGGCTCCCCAAGAACGTTGAACAATCGGCCCAGGCTGGGCTCGCCTACCGGTATTGTTATTGGCGCCCCGGTGTTCCTCACTACAGCACCGCGGGTTAACCCTTCCGTGGGCCCCAGAGCGAGGCATCGCACCCAACTGTTGCCTACTTGTTGTTCAACCTCAAGCATCAAGCGCTCACCTGAAGACTCAATCTCAAGCGCGCTGTAGATGCCCGGTAGACTAGCAGGCGGGAACTCCACGTCGACAACGGTCCCTATGACCTGTACGACCTTGCCTTCACCTTCGGCCATTTCCTTACTCCTTCAACAGTGAGGGCTCTGCCCTCGCTGGGCTATCCCTCTAATGCCGCCACACCACCAACCAAGTCAAGAAGCTCGGCGGTGATCATGGCCTGGCGGGCTTTGTTCAATTCCAATGTCAAGCCGTCGACCATTTCGTCGGCGGCATCTGTCGCGTTTCGCATCGCAACCATGCGAGCGGACTGCTCACTTGCGCTACTTTCCAGCACCGCTTGGTACACTTGAGTGTCCAAGAAACGAGGAAGCAATGTATTGAGCACTGTCTCCGGATCTGGCTCATACTCGTAATCGACCGGCACTCCCGGCTCTTCCAGTTCGCCTGCTTTGATGGGCAATAACTGCGCCACCACGGGCTCTTGGATTAATGTATTGATGAATCGCGTGTACGCGACATGAACCTCGTCCACAGTTCCATCCGTGTAGAGTTGCGCTACCAGCGCCGTAATAGGCAGGCAATCACCTAATGAAGGCTGATCCCCCAGACCCGGGAGTGATGCCTGGATATTCTGGCCAGTTCGGGCCATGAATTCCTTACCTTTGCGACCCACTGTGACCACCGATACCGGTGCATGCTGTTGTTGCATAAACCCAGCAGCAGCGCGGTTGAGGTTGGATGGTAGTCCACCTGCGAGACCACGGTCAGGCGTTATCTCCAGCAATAGCACATTCTTGACAGAACGGCTCTGCAGTAGTGGATGGGTGTACTCACCGTCCCCGCCACCTTGAGCGGCAAGGCCTGCAAGTATGGCCCGTAGCTTCTGTGCGTAGGGACGTGACCGAACGACTTGGTCTTGGGCGCGACGCATCTTAGACGCAGCAACCATCTGCATAGCGCTGGTCACGCGGGCCGTGTTCTTGACGCTTTTAATGCGTCCTCGTATTTCTCTTACGCTAGGCACTCGTTAGCTGCCCTTTCTCTGGTTCAATCGACATCGAATTGCTCACAGTCACGAACTAAAACGTTGCCTTGAAGGCATTAATACCTTCTTTAAGCCCTGCCTCCGTCGCCTCATCAATGTCTTTCTTCTCTTCAATCGCCTTCAGCACTTCAGCCTTTGACGTCTCCAAGTATCCAATCAATCGATCCTCGAATTCACGGATACGGTCCACAGGGACATCATCCATGAAACCGTTCACCACGGCGTACATCGAAGCCACCATCTGTCCAAGCGAATTGGGCTTATATTGCGGCTGCTTCAGAAGCTCCGTGAGGCGTTGGCCACGCTCCAATTGAGCTCGCGTGACCGCATCCAAATCTGACGCACCAAACTGGGCAAATGCCGCCAGTGACGCGTACTGCGCAAGCTCAAGCCGCATACGACCTGCAACTTTCTTAACTGCTTTCGTCTGAGCCGCGCTACCCACGCGGGAAACAGACAGGCCAGCATTCACCGCGGGGCGAATACCGGCATTGAAAAGATCTGACTCAAGGTAGATCTGACCATCAGTAATCGAAATAACGTTTGTCGGGATATACCCAGACACGTCTCCTGCTTGCGTTTCAATAATCGGTAGTGCAGTCAGCGAACCGCCGCCATGTTCTGCATCGAGTCGTGCCGCACGCTCCAGCAAGCGACTGTGCAAATAGAACACATCGCCCGGATATGCCTCACGTCCGGGAGGGCGCTTTAGCAAAAGGGACATTTGCCTATAGGCCCATGCGTGCTTCGTCAGGTCGTCGTAGATAATCAATGCATCACGACCACTGGCCATAAACGCCTCGCCGATTGCGCAACCAGCATAGGGTGCTAGGTACTGCATCGGCGCAGGATCGGAAGCATTGGCCGCCACGATTACCGTGTGCTCCATAGCGCCATGCTCTTCAAGCGTCGCCTGGATGCCGGCTACCTTGCTCTGTTTCTGGCCAATGGCCACGTAGATGCAGAGAAGGTCCTGGCCTTTCTGGTTAATAATTGTATCAATCGCGATTGCCGTCTTGCCTGTAAAACGATCGCCAATAATCAGCTCGCGCTGACCACGGCCAACCGGGATCATGCCATCAATAGACTTGATGCCGGTCTGTACTGGCGTATTCACCGCCTGCCGAATAGCTACGCCCGGAGCAATCATTTCGATCGCTCTCGTGCCGTCGGTCTTGACGGGACCTTTCCCGTCAATTGGCACCCCCAGAGGATCGACCACGCGGCCGAGGAGCGCGTCGCCCACCGGAACCTGAGCAACCTTACCAGTCGCTCTAACGAGGTCTCCCTCGTTGACGCCCGTGTCGGAGCCCATAATGGCCGCCCCTACAGTGTCTTCTTCCAGGTTCAGCGCCAGGCCGCTCACGCCGCTGGGAAATAGCAACAACTCACCGAAGCCAACCTGGCTAAGCCCGTGAATCTGAGCGATACCGTCGCCAACCTCAACGACCGTACCAACTTCCGTCAACGTTGTCTCGCCAGCGAATTCCTCAATCTGTTTCTTGAGAACCGAGGCGATGTCTTGTCCGCGAGTGGTCATGCGTTCCCTCTCAACCTACCCTCTCATAGACGGAGAGGCGTTATTGTCACGTTAGAGACTCGTGCGCCAACTGCCGCTTCAATGAAGCAAGTTTGGTCCGCACCGAGCCATCAATAATCTGATCTCCAACCCTTACAAGAACCCCTCCGATGATGCCTGGATCCTCGCGGGCCTCTAGCAAAACTTCCTTCTTCAATGATGTGCCTAACGAGTCACTCAGGCGCTTCAATTGCGTGGCTGACATCGGTGTCGCTGTCGTCCCTTGAGCACGTATACGCCCAAGGCTGGCGTTCAGCAATTCACCGTATTCCTCAGTCACTTTACCGAAAAGTCCTACTCCCTGCCGAGACGTCAACAGGCCAAGAAGGTTCGCAATCATCGGATTTCGGCCTTCAGTCAGCTGCGTCACCATTTGCAGCTTATCCGCTGTCGTCACCCGAGGTGTCGACATGAACGCGCTTACAGTCGGCTCTTCAAGTACTGCTGCCAAATCGCGCAAATCGTTGAGCCACGCTTCCGCGACATCTTTTTCCTGCGCAATCGCAAACAGTGCCTGGGCATACCGCCGGGCTGTTGGTGCCTTAGCCACGAACTACTCCTGACTCTGCATGGTTTCGCCTTCGGCAAGAACCTCATCAATCAAGTCACGGTGGGTATTCTCGTCCAACGACCGACGGATAATCCGCTCTGCAGCGGTCACAGCCAAGCCTGCGAATTGAGCCCTTACCTGCTCAAGGGCCGCGTCTCGTTCCGTTTCGATATCAGCCCTCGCGCGCTGAAGCATCTCTTCGGATTGAGCACGAGCCTGTTCCTGCTGCTGTTCGCGGTAGCGTTCAGCAGCCTCACGGGCCTCAAGGAGGACTCGCTGGCCCTCCTGCCGGCCCTCATCCAGCGTCCGCTGCATCTGTTCCTGTTGTTCTTGGGCATTCACTCGCACCCGGTCCGCTTCTTCAAGGCTTTCCTTAATTTTCGCTGACCGGGCGTCCAGTACTCCAAGTATCCGTTTGTATGCAAAAAAATACAGAATCACGGATAGCACAGCGAAATTTATGAGGTAGACCAGCAAACTAGACAGGTCTATCCCAAGCGCGCCGATGCCGCTTGCTTCTTCAGCTAATAGTGGTGCTGCCAACAAGGTGGCCGCCTCCTTCCAACGGTATTCGTCGCTACTAAGCTACGAAAATCAACAGAATTGCGGTCACTAGGCCGTAAATACCAATGGCCTCAGTGAAGGCCAGTGCTAGCACCATATTTGGAGCAATAGCGTCTTTCGCCTCAGGATTCCTGCCGAGTGCAGTCATCGCCGCCGCACCAAGGATACCCAAACCAATACTTGCGCCAGCCATACCGAGCGCGGCGAGGCCGACTGCCATCCACTTCAAACCATCTGTGCTCCAACTTACTGCTTCCATTTCCCACTTCTCCTTATCAATTCGGGCTACTTGAGCTGGCAAGTGTCCCGCTTATCTCGCTGTCTTACTCGCCGAACTAGTGCGACCCAGCTTCCGAGTGTTCGTTATCGTGATCTCCGTGCGTTGCCACGGCCATAACTGTGAACACTAACGTTAGACCCATAAATATCAGCGCCTGCACACCGCCAACCAACAATTCCATACCGTAGAACGCCAGCGGTACAAGGAAAACTAACAAGAACGTCATCATCCCTAAGACAATCTCGCCCGCAAGCATGTTTCCAAATAAGCGGAAGGTAAAGCTAATCAACCGGATGAAATGGCTCAACAGTTCAATGATGCCAATAAATGTGTTCAAGGGATTTGGCCCGCGGAAGAATTCCTTTAAGTAGCCAATACCGTGAACTTTGAAACCCCATATCTCAGCAAACAAGAAAGATATAACGGCCAAAGCCAAGGGCATATTTATATCAGTTCCAGATGAGCGAAAAAGATGAGTGGTTATCTCATGATGGCCATCAGCGGTAAACCCAACCGTGGGATAGATTGGCAGAAGGGCCATCCATGCGTTAAACGATACAAATATAAACATCGTTGCAAGTATCGGGAAAAATGGTCGAGCAAATTTCTCGCCTGCAACGCCCTTGATGAAGTTGTAGAGGGCCTCAAGGAACATTTCCATGAAACCCTGCCAGCGACCGGGCACCATTCTCGTGGCGCGCGAACCCAATCCGAACAACAAAATAACAACAATGGTAGTCAACCAAGCAGATAGCAATGTATTGGTGATGGTAAATCCAGCAATTGTAAGGACCTCCTGAGGAGCCAAATGCACTTCAGGAAGGGGTATATATGGCTGATTCCCAAACAACGCAGCACCTATAGCACCCAAGGCCAAGCCCACAAGCACCATAATCAACGCTGCCCCAGCAAATACCTTAACCAACCTTAACCTCGCCCGTACTATTCGGAGTCCTCTGGCGGACTACCACTCCAATAACCAGAAGCAATTTTATAGGTGCCGTAGAACGCAGCTACAACCCCAAGCAACAGGCCAGTCAACAGGAGCAGTGGCGCCGATCCGACTTTCCCATCGATCCAGTCGCCCAGTAGCGTCGGGAAGACAATCGCTGACGCGATGTACCAGCCTATGCCGGTAAATTGGGCTGCTGAGAACCACCATGGATGCGGTTTCATAAGTCGTTTAGGAGCCTGGTGAATCCTATCACAAACACTCGCTTCGTTGCGAGTTTCGTCGGGCTACGATCCTGATCCGGGACTGCTGCCTAAATCCTCAAGTCCTGGAAGATCTTCCAGGAATTCAGAGAAAGCCGACAGCTTCTTCATTTCTTCTTCAGTAACCGGCTTTGGCGTCCGCGACGAAGTAGTTGAGTCAGGCGAACGAGCCCGCCCTGCGGGCGGCGTACTGGTGTCACCATCCATGGTAATACCAGCTTTCTCAATCACACCCTCTTCAACGTAAATCGGAACCTTAGATCTAATCTCGTAGTGAAGGTCATCCTTGTCCAGCCCTAGTTCATCCAGAAACTTTTCAGCATCCTGAACCGAAGAGAACCATCGTTCATCTCCTCCAGGAGTGTTCACCAGCTGGCCCCCACGAACCGCGATTGCAATCGCATCGCTTGGTCGGCAATCGACCTCACGTTGCGGCCCCTCAGTCGCATTTAGAATCAGTTTCGCGTAGAAAGTGTCGTTGGATAGATCCGAAACGATGACGTGGTCTACGACGGCCCCAAGCTCGGCAATCACAGAGCCCAGCAGGTCATGCGTCAGCGGGCGCGGAACGGTTACATCCTGAAGCTTCACCGCGATGGCATCAGCTTCGGGAGAGCCTATCCAAATCGGCAAATAGCGATCGGAAGCTCGCTCCTTGAGAATCACCACGCGCTGGTAGTTCATCAGGCTGACCCGGATGCTATCAATAACCATCTCTACCATACGCGCCATCCTTTCACTAAGTGCCATCCATTCTAGGAGAAGCTCGCCCTAGATAACAGTAGCGCCACTCTCTCAGGCAAGGCTTGCTCACTAAAAGTCACGGCGGGCGCCTAATAGTCAATCGCACCGCTCACTCGCTGATAAACGTACGCCATATAACTCCGGCATTGTCCTCAAGCGTTAACTTGACCGAGGCTCTTCCTTACAGTTGTTCCAAGGAGCAAACCCGCAATTGACGATAGGGTGAATCCGTAAATGGCCGCATCCCAATAACCTGCTCCTGAGAAGTTCTATTCTTATCTCGGCCTAAAGAGGGTGCATGCTATACTGTGCCCCGCATCACGGCCTACTAAACAGGCCTCCCAATCACTCAGGACAATACATGCAATTCGCACCTACGACTCCCACACTGATTGACACTCTTATTCCTGGTCGAAGTCTGGCGCGGAACATTGCGCTGGTTGTTGGGTTCGCCGCCCTGGTAGCGGTATTCGCCCAAATCGCCATCAAGCTCCCGTTCAGTCCTGTGCCTCTTACGGGGCAGACGCTTGCGGTTCTTCTCACCGGAGGCGCGCTCGGAGCAAATCGTGGAGCAGCGAGCCTCGGTCTCTATGCCATCGTTGGAAGCATTGGGG
>CALGTL010000025.1 GCA_937901475.1 uncultured Dehalococcoidia bacterium | reverse complement strand
AACGGCCTGGTAAATGGGCTTACCACCCCTGCCCCGTAGCGTTACGGCGGCGTCAAGGGTATCCACTTATACCACAGTTTTATGATCGCCTAATGGAGTAACCGATGCTGCGCTTGATGCGAAAATATCGGAGCCCTGCTGCTTCGCTTGGACTAATTCTCCTGCTCACCTCCGTGGTTGCAGCATGTAATGCAACATCTTCAGACTCCTTAGGTAGTGCACCACCGTCAGGCCTCTCGAATCAGGTCGAAAGCTGTGCGTTGTTGTTTCCGCAAGCAAAAGAAATCCCTGTAGCTGATTACATCCATGCTTTGGAAGAGAAGGCTTTGATGGTTTATGAAAACCAGACGTACTCGTACGTATCACCTGAGGGAGGTGTCGCCAAGAATGGACCGTATGCTACCTGGTTCTTCGAGATGTTCCTCAACGACGTCTCCACTTCTTACCCGAGCAGTTTCGGCTCATTCAAGCTTGGCGATAATTTGCTTCTAGCCGAGGATTACCGGAGTTACGCAGCGGAGGTATGTTCAGAGCATTCAAATGGAGTCTCGCCTAGGGGTGCACGAATAGCTTTCGAAAAATTTATGAATCAATTTACCGATTGGTCTGGGCATGCTTCTCGTTGGGAGTCTTTTCCTTACATAGAGACGGGCGCGGAAATTATCACTGCCCCAAGCCCTGCGGGCCTTGAGCACTACACCAAATACATTACCGGCGCGGGAGTGGTTTTTGTGGGAGGGGCAGCTGTGCCAGATGCTTCGATGCTTGCAGCCAGAGAGTCGGTAATATATTTAACGTCAGCAAGACCGGAATTCAGAAGCATATTGAAGGAAAATGAAGTAAGGATTTCGATGTTCGCGGCAGACGATACGTCCGTGTTACCAGAATACGCCGATGAACACGAACCAGGTGGCTTTGCCATGGGCATGACCGACGCAAGCATGACGGCCAATGCTAACTGGCTTTGCTACCCAGGGAATTGGGACGGGGGAGGAAACCCTGTCATTCATGAGATGGTTCACACGATCAATCATGTTGTTTTCGAGCAACTCAATGAAACATATTTCTATGAGCGAGTCTTTGACCTTGCAGTTAAGGCCATTGAAGACGGTGTTTTTGGGACGGCCTTTTCCCAAAAACTAGGAGAAGGCCAAACTCAGGGGATGTCAGAGTACGTTGGGGAATACTGGGCCATGGCCGTCGAGGGATACATCATGAACCGGCCTGGCTTTAAAGATACCCATGACACACGAGAGTGGATTGCCGAAAATGACCCTGAGCTCCTCCAGTTGATCCAAAGGTACTTTCCTTCTACCGAGTGGGAGTATTGCCCTGGGTACGGGGATCATTCGTAAGGTTTTTCCAATCTCCAAAGGGAATAGAACAATATTAGTGAGTACTGGGTGGGCCCAGTAGAACAACTCGAACGCGGATTCCGCTAGAGCACCAAAATTCGGTGTACATTAGTCCGGTAACCGTCTTCTATACCGAAGCATACATCTCGGCAACCAATCCCCCAGCCGGGCCGTAGCGAGACGCTGAGGTTGCGAACGCGTCTTTGCGTACCTTGCCCCTGTTGTACTTGTTCTGCTCCTGTGGGAGCGTGATGTACTCATTTTTTGCTGGATCGCGAATGATGTTCATTGGGTCTCCACCGCCTTCAACTATCTGCGCCTGCTCCTTAAGCAGTTTGCGCAGAAGGATGATGCCCTGGTCAGTGACGCCTAGGTGCTCGTGAGGACGGTCTGAGATTGACCCCTGCCCAACCCAGGCCATGATGTCCTGGTTATTCGCCGTGTCGACGACGAACCTGCCGTCCTCATCCCATATCGGTTGCCAGAAATACGGAACCGATGCTTGGGCCGGGGCCTGGACTCCAGGGGGGGGCGAAGAACGTGGTGTAGAACATCTGAAGCGTGTGATGATCGTCTAGCGGCGTGCGAATCTGGAACGTGTTCGCCCCTCCTCCACCTACACGAAGCATGGAAGGGAACACAAGCGGATGACCGATTGACCAGTCTTCATCCTCTTTGCTCTCGCCCTCCACGAGCCGGCGTTTGATGATGCCGTGCTCGAACACCTCAAATCCAATCTCAAGATGCTTCCTGGAGAACGCTTCAAATGTGGCCGCGAGCGCAGGATCGGGATCGGATTTCTGACTGAGAACAGACTTCCCGAACCAACCATGAAGCCACTCAACATGTACGGGATCTAGTGCGTTCTCAACGATTTGAAGCCAGTTGCACGGAATGATAGATAGCCCGACTTGCCGCACGGCGTTCTGCTCTACGAAGAGGTCCCATCGAGGAAGTAATGGCACGGGCTGGGGGCCCATGTACGCGAAAATAAGACCACCGATTTCCTCAACAGGGTACGCGGTGACCTTGACCTTCTCTTTGAATCTGCCATCTGGGTGAACGGTTTCTTCGAATGGTTGCTCGATGCACTGCCCTGTCTCGTCGAACATCCAGCCGTGGTACATGCAGCGGAGACCACTGTCTTCAGGGATACCGTAGCTTAGGTCCACGCGCCGATGCGGACACTGGCGGTCGATCAACCCTAATGTGCCCGAGCGATCTTTGTATAGAACCAACTCCTCTCCGAGCAATTTAATGGCCAAGGTGGGTCGCTCGTCGAGTTGCCCTGCCGCAGCGACGGGGTGCCAGTAGCGCCTAAGCAGTTTGCCCATTGGCATGTCAGGGCCGACTCCTGTAAGCAGCCGATTGTCCTCAGCAGTCAACATCGTGACACCCCCTTGGTCGAACTAGCATGCTTTCACGGATTGCGGGCACAGAGTAGCCTCAATGCGTGGCTCAGGCAACGCCGTCCAATGCAGTCATTTCTACAGGCAGCGCGCTGATTGCTGCTGCTATTCTCTGGCAGCCGTTAGGTGTTCACCACGTGCCCAGCTTCGAGAAGAGGCATTAGTCCCCTAGGAAAACCAAGGCCACATATCGTTTTGGTGAACGTTGGTATACTTCAACGGATGGGGGCAGATGAAAGGCGGCGGACTCGAAAACCGTTGTAGGGATTTCCTCTACCAAGGGTTCGGCTCCCTTTTTCTCCGCCACTTTAAATTAGCGGTGTGATACGCTCGGAATGGTAATTCTAGGCTGCATTGGGGCAATGCTCCACCCGCTAGATGGTTAACCAGGAGAGGTGCCGGAGTGGCCGAACGGGCACGACTGGAAATCGTGTAGGCAGCAATGTCTCGCGGGTTCGAATCCCGCTCTCTCCGCCAGCCGCCAATGCGCTCTTGCCATTGTTAAGAACCCTAACAGGACGATTCCCTTTCATCTGAGCAATTAGCCGGCGCGGTACCCGAGCCACGTCATTTCCTCAGGCGTAACCAGTTGCTCCGCAGGGTGAGCGTCGCTACGCTAGTGATAGAGTTTGGTAAAGGCAGTGCATGTTGAGCGCTGCTGATTTACCTTAGGGTAGATTCAGTAATTAGTTCGTCTCGTTGGAGTCCAAACTCCTCGGTCAGCGCGCTGGCGAGCGAACTCGCCCAAGAGGCGCGAGAGTCGAAAGCGGCTGGTCTCGCGCAGGAAAAGAAAAGGCACCCAGCCTATTGAAAGTAGACATGGCGAATACAGCAACCACAAAACCCAAAGCCAAGCCGGCGGCAGTCACGGCGAAGCGCCTACATACTAAGGCCAGGATCTCGACTGCGGCCAAAGCGAAAGCTGTTACCGCAGCCAAGGCAACCAAAGCTTCATCAGCACGTGTACCAAAGGGCACACACCTAGTTATCGTCGAGTCTCCCGCTAAGGCGGTTACGGTGGGCCGGTTTCTCGGCAGCGCCTACACTGTGCGGGCATCCATGGGTCACGTCCGTGATTTACCTGGTAGCGCAATATCAGTTACTTTACCTGATGATAAATCAGAATTGAATCCTGATGCAGACTACCCTTCTGATTACTTCGCTTCTGATTATTACACTCCTGATTATCAGATTATGAAAGACAAAAAGGCGATTGTGACCGAGCTCAAGAAGCTCGGAAATGACGCCGCGTCTATCTACCTGGCCACTGACCCCGATCGAGAAGGAGAAGCCATTTCGTGGCACCTCTTACAGGCTGCGGGGTGGACAGGGAAACCCATTCGACGTGTCGTCTTTCACGCCATCACGCCTGAGGCTATCAAAGAAGCGTTCGAGAACGAGCGTGACATTGATATGCAGTTGGTCAATGCGCAACAGGCGCGGCGGCTCTTGGATCGCGTTGTGGGGTATAAATTAAGCCCCCTACTATGGAAGAAAGTGCAAAGAGGGCTCTCCGCTGGTAGGGTGCAGTCCGTGGCACTCAGGCTCGTCGTAGACCGCGACAAAGAAATCGATGCGTTTGTCCCTGTCGAGTATTGGACATTGGATGCTCAACTCCAACCTGATGGAGCCTCGACTTTCACTGCAGCTCTACATAGTCTCACCGGCGAGAAAAAGATAGAGGTGCCTGACCAGCTTTCGGCAACAAAAATCATGACTGACATCGAGCGCTCTGCGTTCCGCGTCGACACTGTCACCAAGCGTGAGGTCCGGCGCCGGCCAGCAGCACCCTTCATGACCAGCACTCTTCAGCAGGACGCAGCACGCCAGCTTCATTACCAAGCGCGCCGTACCATGAGCGTCGCCCAGCAACTTTACGAAGGAATCGACATCGGTGCCGAGGGAACAGTCGGGCTGATCACATACATGCGTACCGACTCTCCAGTCGCTACACCCAGTGCCGTCGAGGAAGCACGGGCGTACATCGAGCAACGATGGGGGAAGGATTATGTCCCTGAGAAAGCTCGCACCTACAGCTCGCGCTCAAAGGTCGCCCAAGAGGGTCATGAGGCCATCAGGCCAACGGGGATGGCCCGGTCACCCGAAGCGATGCGTGGGTACTTATCTAATGACCAATTCAGGCTTTACGATCTGATTTGGAAGCGCATGATTGCAAGCCAGATGACTGACGCTCTTCTTGACTCCACTCAAGTGGCAATCGCAGTGAATGGTGAATCCGGCCAAGGCTATGAATTTCGTGTTTCAGGTTCCATTCTCAAGTTTCCAGGGTTCCGTACTCTCTACATAGAAGCGCGTGACGAAGGTGCACCCGACGATGACCAGGATAAGCAGTTACCACCTCTGGCTGAAGGACAGGCTTTAGAGACCAAGGAATTGCTACCAGAGCAACACTTCACTCAGCCTCCGCCACGATTCAGCGAAGCTAGCCTTATCAAGTCACTTGAGGAGCGCGGCGTTGGCAGGCCGAGTACCTATGCGCCTACCATCAGTACCATCGTTGACCGGCAATACGTAAACCGCGAGCGGACGTCAATGAAGTCCACGTTGCTTGGTCAAGTCGTTTGCGACCAACTCACCACTCACTTCGCCGACATCATGGATATCGACTTCACCGCTCAATTAGAGGAAAGGTTGGATGATGTCGCCAACGGTAAGCAAGAATGGGTTCCCGTGCTGGATGACTTCTATAAAGATTTCTCCGTGGCTTTGAAGAAATCCTGGGACAACATGGTCAGAATTTCCGTAGAGGAAAAAACTGATGAGATCTGCGAAGAATGTGGCCGCCCGATGGTGATCAAAACTGGCAGGTTCGGGCGGTTCCTTTCGTGCACGGGCTTCCCCGAGTGCAAGAAAAGCAAGCCCCTTCTCAAGAAAACCGGCGCCTACTGTCCAGAAGATGGCGGTGAATTGGTGGAACGCAAAGGCAAAGGGCGTACGTTCTACGGTTGCAGCAATTACCCAACATGCTCATTCATTTTGAATAGTCGGCCGTTGAAGATTACCTGCCCTGAATGTGAAGGACTACTGCTCGCGGTGGGTCGCGACCAAGCTTCGTGCAATAACTGTGTTTGGACAGGTGCTATTCCCGAAGAAGAGCCTATCGGCGTCGTTTAGGAGCTGCGCATGGTGACGGCAATCCGACACGATGACGCCAACAATGAGGCCATTAGCGCCCCGTTGCTGGCGTCGTACCGGCGCCAACTGGAAACGTCTCGAGGGCTTTCCCCAGCGACGGTTCGTAATTATCTCGCAGACCTTCGCCCTTTCTTTGAGTACCTTACAAATGAAGATATTCATTTCGGTCGGGATGGGCGCGGCTTACGAGCTTTTATACAGCGCAACGGCACCGCAGAAGTCAGTGGAGTCTACCGGCAAATGATTCGTAACTATGTCTCATGGCTCGTGGAAGGCCGTCGGATCACCAGCGGCAAAACTGCTGGCCAGCGGGGGCATGCTCGCGGTAGCGTCGTTCGAACCCTCATAGCCCTTCGCGCTTTCATGCGCTACTTGATTGATCGCCATAAACTACCGGATGCACCACTCTGGCAACCGAGTTCGTCCATGATGCGACGCTTCACACCAAAACCTACTCGGCGACTCCCAGATATCATCTCGGCCCACGAAGCAAGCCGTCTGGTTGAAGCTCCTAATCCAGCAGCCGCGACAGGCCAAAAACAGCGCGCCGCCGCGCTACGTGACAGGGCCGTTCTTGAATTACTGTATGGCTCAGGGCTTCGGGTAAGTGAAGCATCGGGACTGAATGTTGGGGATGTAGCGCTGGATAGGCGGTCTGCGCGAGTATGGGGCAAGGGCTCTAAAGCCCGCATGGTGCCACTAGGGCGCCCCGCTGTCGACGCGGTAACGCTTTATGTGCAAGAGGCACGCGGGCTCTTGGCAACTCCCGCCTCCAATGAAGCCCTTTTCCTGAACCAGCGCGGAGGGCGACTCACGCAACGCTCGGTGCAACTCATGGTGTTGCGCTATGCAGCATCCGTAGATCTTCGCCCCGGTGTTCATCCGCATACGCTGCGCCACTCATTCGCTACGCATCTATTAGATGGGGGCGCAGACCTACGGATAGTTCAGGAATTACTTGGGCACTCCTCTCCGAGCGCAACTCAGGTGTACACTCACATCAGTCAAACAGAAGCACGCAGGGCGTATATGTCAGCCCACCCTCTTGCCCAGCAGGTACACAAAACCGCCGAGCCAACTCCCTAGGATTTCTCCATGGCCATCCTTGTAATAAACGGACCAAATTTGAATATGCTCGGTCAACGAGAGCCAGAGATTTACGGATCAACGACACTCGAGCAGATTGAGGAAAGCATCAGCGCTCGAGCATCAGGGTTGGGCGTATTCATTTCTTTCTTCCAGTCCAACAGCGAAGGCGCGCTGATTGATCACATACAGCAGAACGGACCACTGTCAGACGGCATAGTCATCAACGCAGGAGCATTGACGCACACATCGATAGCCCTGAGAGATGCACTTGCCGCTCTGCCCGTACGAATCGTAGAGGTGCATATCTCGAACATCTACGCGCGGGAAGAATTCAGGCACACCTCCATGACCGCTCCTGTATCAAGTGGCCTCATCAGTGGCCTTGGCCCTCAGGGGTACATCCTCGCGTTAGAGTATCTAGCGGCCCAAAGGAATACCGAGTGAGCAAGGCAAATCGCATCGAACGGCTACGCGCAGCGATGGTCGAAAGACAGTTGGACGCATTCTTAGTTTCCTCTCCTGAGAATCGAGCATATTACTCTGGCTTCCGAGGGTCGGCAGGTTATCTATGGATTACCGCCACCGATGCTATGCTTGCGACCGATTCCAGATACACCGAGCAAGCAGAGATTCAAGCAATTGACTATCGCATAGTACGGATGGCAGGAGGCCAAGATTGGCTCGAAGAAGCGCTGAGCGCCTCTGATTCGCGCCGGATTGGCATAGAAGACAACGCGATGACCGTCGCCTTCTATAACTCACTCATGACGAAACTCGAAAAGCGAAGCCCTGCGCCAGAAATGATTACCACCGAAGGTATCGCTTCACAGCTTCGCGCAGTAAAAGAGCCTGCTGAGTTGCAGCTTATCCAGCGTGCCATTGATCTCGCAGACCAGGCGATGGAAGCAGTTGCGGACCAGCTCCGTCCTGGATTAACTGAACGTGAAGTAGCATGGATGCTCGAAAAGAATATGCGAGAATCCGGCGCTGATGCCTTGTCATTCGAGACTATAGTTGCAGCAGGCCCCAACGGGGCAAAAGCTCACCATCATCCTAGCGACAGAAAGCTAGAGGTAGGTGATGGTGTCGTCATCGACATGGGAGCCCTCTACGATGGCTATTGCAGCGATATCACGCGCACCTTCGTACTCGGCAAGGCCAGCGAGCAGTTCCGTAAGGTCTACGATATCGTTCTTGCAGCACAGGAAACCGCCGAGGCTACCGCACGGGCAGGTATGTCAGGGACTGACGTAGACGGCCTAGCGAGAGCAATAATCACCCAAGCTGGGTACGGGGATGACTTTGGCCATAGCCTTGGGCACGGCATAGGTATTGCCGTTCACGAGATGCCTGGGGTTGGACCGAATTCGCCAGGAACGATTGAGGACGGTATGGTATTCAGCGTAGAACCGGGTATCTATTTAACAGGGTGGGGAGGAGTTCGCATCGAAGACTTAGTTGTCATGGAGAACGGCTGCCCACGCGTCCTGACCCGCGCACATAAACGAGACTTGGTGGAGCTCTAGGCTTCTTTGGA
This sequence comes from uncultured Dehalococcoidia bacterium, assembly GCA_937901475.1. Taxonomy (GTDB): domain Bacteria; phylum Chloroflexota; class Dehalococcoidia; order Lucifugimonadales; family Australimonadaceae; genus CALGTL01. The sequence continues at coordinate 1,759 of CALGTL010000025.1, read as the reverse complement.
ACAAGAACAGGAGATTAACGAATGGTAATGGAGTTCGGAGACCTCCGGCGCGGATCCACTGTTGAATTAGATGGAGTGCCCTTCAAAGTGGAGGAGTACTACCAGCAAAAGATGCAACAACGTGCCCCGGTTTATCACATTAAGATGCGCAATTTGCTCACCGGCCAATTACTCGACAAAACGTACTCTGGCTACGGGCTCAAGCTACAGCGAGCCCCTGTAGAGAACCGTGATTGCACGTTCTTATATGAAGCAGACGGTATTTACAATTTCATGGACTCTGCGTCTTTTGACCAGTACGAATTAGACAAGGGTACTGTTGGCGACGCTACCAGCTATTTGGTTGACCAAATCGAATGTCAGGTGGTCATGTTTCGCGACAAGCCGATCATGGTAGAGCTTCCAATTACTGTAGATCTCATCGTTTCTGAAACACCTCCTGGCTACAAAGGCGATACCGCCTCTGGTAGTGGCAAGCCTGCTACTTTGGAAACAGGTATTGTGCTTACTGTCCCAATGTTCATAACCCCTGGTGAGAAGGTCAGGGTTGACACACGGACAGGTGAATATGTAACGCGTGTATCGGCATAGCAGCGGGCAGTAGGTGGCGCGCTTGCGCCGCCTTAGCTTGATTTCATGGAAATTTTCACCGTCAGCCAGCTCGCAGATCACGTCCGAAGCACGCTTGAGCGCGACTCGCTCCTGCGTGATGTTTGGGTTTCGGGCGAAGTCACTAACGTGTTCCAGTCAGGTGCTGGTCACGTTTATTTCGCCGTAAAAGATGCAAATGCGGCCATGAAATCCGTGCTATTCGCCGGCAACGCTGGCTCTCAGCATCTCATTTCCGGGGCACAGGTAAACGCCCACGGGCGCGTGTCCTACTACCAGGCACGCGGAGAAACCCAGATTTACGTCGATCTCATCATCCCAGCTGGCGAAGGTGAGCTGGCGGCCGAATTCGAGCGCCTGCGTACCGCGCTTGAAGCAGAAGGCTTGTTCAATCCTTCGCGCAAGCGCTCTTTACCGGCATTTCCAGTAGCAATTGGTGTTGTTACATCCGAGCAGGGCGCGGTAATTCACGACATCATGAATGTGCTGGCTCACCGTTACCCTCTCGCCAATCTCATTCTATTTCCAGCTACGGTGCAGGGTGACAGCGCTCCTTCTGAAATCGCCGAAGGTATCCGCGCGCTGAACGCTTTGGGCAACATTAGCGTTATCATCGTAGGGCGTGGCGGCGGCTCGATGGAAGACCTTTGGGCTTTCAACACCGAAGAAGTGGCGCGCGCGATCTACGGTAGTCACGTACCCATCGTAAGTGCGGTGGGCCACGAGTCGGATTTTACAATCGCTGACTTCGTGGCAGATTTGCGAGCACCCACGCCATCAGCAGCTGCGGCAGCCGTCTCACCAGACATTCAGGAGCTCCGCCGTGAGGTACTCAATCTCACTCGCCATGCCAGCCAGCATCTGAAGACTCAATTGATGCAACACTCAAGTGCTATTGAGATCATGGTGTCTCGCATGCAGCGCACGCTGATAGATACCGATGTACAACGGCAACGTATCGACGACGTGCTCGAGCGCGGCCGAACCGCACTTCAAACGCTATTCAATACTAGAAGGCATGAGACACTAGCAATGGAGGCCGCGCTTGGCGCGCTGAGCCCTATCGCAGTATTAGAGCGAGGCTTCGCGGTTGTTATGAATTCATCCACCGGAGCCACCATCTCCTCTGTGAGGGATGTGGCCCCAGATG
>CALGTL010000024.1 GCA_937901475.1 uncultured Dehalococcoidia bacterium | reverse complement strand
TGACCGCGGGATCCCGTTTCATGAGCGCCCCCAATGTATACACATGGGCCTTCAGTTCCGTCAACGTCGGGAATTCTCCTGCTTGCAGCTTCGCGGTCTGTTCTTCCGCGAACTGCCCCATAGGAACTCCATGGTTCCTTTTGTCCGAAGCCAACCATCTACCGAATTTCAATCTGTATTCTGGCGTTAGTTGCTCCATCCGCACTACGAATTCAATGCTTTCATTGCGGGCTTCCGGGTGCACTCCGAGCTCCTCGCACAATTCTTCGAGGCGGCGATCCATCTCTTCGGTATCCTCAGTGTCTACCGCTTCATGGTCCCTCCAGATGCCCATCGCCTCTTCATCAAACAGAAGATGATCTGGGGAGTCTGGGGTTGTCTTCCTAACTGCATGCGTACCTCTCGGGGTGTGCATGACAAATTCTTCTGGCCTCTCGTCCTCAGCGGAGCGGAGATCAGGCGGTTCCATAGTCGCGGTGCGACTTCGGGACCGCCCGACCGTCGCTGTACCGCTGGGAATAGGTTCGTCCATTTCCTGAGTCGTCAAGAGTCTATTGACGCTCATGGATCGCAACTGTAGTTCTCGGGCTGAAGGTCTAGAACTTGGCCTCACTGCCTTCTTCTGCTCCTCCGCCAACCGTGCTCCCTCAGTGTCCTGCTGCCTGGGGGCATTCTCTATACGCGTCGTACAAACTCGGGCGGCCTGCTCCTGCGCCTTCCTGACTGCTTGAAGCTTGTGGCCCGGCCCGTGCAGATCGGTCTGAATAGACTCGTAGCTCTCCTTCATCCGTCCTGCTATAGCTGATTTCGGTTCTCCCTGGATAGCTTCCATTTCAACGAAGCCTTCCCGAAGTAATCGATAATACTCCTTCTGCCAAGTCTGGTACTTCACTGGTCCAGCTTCGGCACTGAAACGTTCCATTCCTCCGAGGACTGAACTGTCCCCGAACTCTTCTGCTGCTGGATTCACAGTACTTCCGAGTCCTCCTTCGGCAGGCCCCAATGCCTGCGTTCCCGAAGGCCCTTCTGCTTGAACTAATGGCTGATTAGTACCGTGGTATGATTCTCGCTGTAAGTGTAGTTGTGTTGTTGCATCATCGGTAGCACCATTAGGTGCCGTGGGTCCGTTATCTTCCTGAAGCATCTCTCCACTTACTCCCTGGTGCTGTACAGGGTGCGGGTCCCGCGAGGGAAACTCTACGGAGGGACTGGCAAAGCCTACTGGTTCCATGCGGCGGTGTAGCAACTCAAGCCTTTTTGCGCGTACACGTCGACACAGTGCACACGGGTTTCTGTCTCGTATTGGGCTGGCGCGCCTCACGCGCACCTACTCTAACCTAACACACTTTCTTGACATAACGAAAATGGCTAGAGTATATAGTAAGATAGGCATCTCACGACGTTCGGTGCTGAGCTGAGAAAGAGAGCAAGTGCCTTACCACTTCACTCACAACAGCCCCCGAAGCTCAATACAGAGCGGCTCGCTGCTGGTTAGCACTGCCCATTGGCACTGCAGGGAAGCTGCAGCCGTGAGACCTTTAACTATCTAGGTAAGGCACGGCCCAGCCATACGG
>CALGTL010000023.1 GCA_937901475.1 uncultured Dehalococcoidia bacterium | reverse complement strand
TAAAGACATAGAAAAGGGACGGCCTCTAGAGGCCGTCCCTTTTCTATGTCTTTATCATTCTCGCTACAGAGTCTAGTCTGCGCGAACAATACCGTAGGCGATTCCATTGTCCAAAACGCGCTCGATGGATTCAATACTGATGTGACGTGGCCATGGTGACGTAATCCAAAGGTCAGAGATTTCGGAGTGAATTTCCGAAATACTAACGATATCGCTCTTCGCCGAGAGCAGAATTCGCACGACGGTTTCAAGCAACGGTGCCTGCGGGGAGAGGTAGCCGTCTTGGTTAGCACAGTTGTCACGGAATAGTTTTCGCAGTTCCTTATAACTCTTCGTCTGCCAAGTATCCTCTTCTTTTAGCTTGGCTAGTGCTGCATCACAAAGACGATCGCCGATAACGACCGGGACTGATAATCCTAGCGCTTCGATGACTTGCGGCGAATATGAATATGCGTGCTCAGCCTCTGCAACCTCTACTTCGCCGCTCACTTGCTCTTCTTGTTGATCAGTAGTCATATGTGGCACTCCTTCGTTATTTCGTGATGTCGAGTCGCTCGGTCAAAAGAGCGTTATGGTCTTTCCAATCCAATAATTGAACCACCACCCGGGCTCCTGCTTCTCGCACCAACTCTTCCTCTGGGCAGATAGCCAATCCATCGGCTTCAGCTACAGAGGTCAGTAGATTCGAACCTTGGGCTCCTGTGAGCGTAGCATGGATTTGCCCTTCTATGCGCCGGAGAGATACCCGAGCATAGACACGACGACCATCTGAGTTGTAGATAGGGTCATCCAGCAGCGCCATAACCGTAGGTAGGGCTGTCGGCGTCGCACCGCGCATCTTAGTAATGGCTGGGCGACCGAATTGCACCAATGCAACGAGCGCACTAGCAGGGTTCCCTGGCAAGCCTAAATGAGGCACTCTTCGGCCATCTGCTGCTTGCAGCAGGCCAAACGCAATGGGGCGAGCAGGTTTCATTCGTACAGCCCAGAAGTCGATGGAACCAAGCTCTGCTAGTGCATCTTTCACCATATCGAATGCACCAGCGCTGACTCCCGCGGACGTGATCAAAAGATCTGCGTTCAACCCCAGCCTAAGCTTTGCACGTAGGTCTTCAATGTTATCTTGTGCGATACCGAGCAGGATCGGATCCCCTCCCCAACGTCGCACCGCAGCTGCGGTGCCGTAGGTGTTGCTATCGAACAGGCGACCAGGCTCCAGCGTTTCACCAGGAGTTTGTACTTCATTTCCGGTTGCCAATATCGCGACCTGCGGGCGACGGATAGCAGGGACAAAGGCATAGCCGAGCGATGCAAGCATGCCAATTGATGGCGGGTCGAGCACGCGCCCCTTGGGC
>CALGTL010000022.1 GCA_937901475.1 uncultured Dehalococcoidia bacterium | reverse complement strand
ATTTGCCTTGTTGCGGGCATCCTCAATGGAATGGCCACGAGCAACGGCGACACCGCGGCGGGGTTCATCGCCTCTTTGATCTTATCATTGCTGAAGCCACCGAGATCTTCGGTCAAACGCGTCAGCGCAACCGGCGCGAGGATGAATGCGAGGAGCATAGGGGGACGAGGCCAGCCGAAGTGTTTCATGACAAGCCCTAAACAACCCATCACCAAAATGGTCTGGACTCCTCGCCAGTTTGTTGTGTCGACGAAGGAGGAGAGCAAGGTGATCGGGATGATAATCCCGCCGATGACGGGATAGGGAATTGCGGTTAGTTTTGCCAATTGACCAGTGACGAGCAAACCGAGGCCCGTTATGACTAGGTTTGCAATGGCAAAGGTCATCACTAACAAGATGGTGATGTGCGCGTTGGCGCCCAGCATCTCCGGGCCTGGCGCAACGCCGTACGCAATCATGGCCACCAGCACGAGCACCCAGGGTACTCCCCCCGGTATCCCCATTGCTAAGGTTGGGATAGCTTGGCCAGCTTCTTTGGCGTTCTGCGCGGACTCCGCGAACATAACTCCTTCAAGGGAACCTTTACCGAACTGTGATTTGTCCTTGGAGAAGAAAATACCGAATGCGTATGCTAACCAGTCAATTACGGCAGAGCCTACCCCCGGAATTGCACCAAGGAAAACGCCGAAGATCGACTGACGTATGACCATCTTCCAGTGCCGTAATCCCTCGCGAGCCCCTGCGAACACCTCTCGCGTGGAAAATGTCGCGCCGGCCGGGGCTACCGGCCGCCTGCTGATGGTGAGATCGAATATCTCAGGAAGTGCGAAGAGACCCAGGGCCATGGGTAAGAGCTCTAGCCGGACGATTGGTCCCACTGCTAGCCGAGCGAATCCTCCCATAGGGTCACGGCCAATCATGCCGAGGAGCAAACCGAGCATCGCCATCGCTAGGCCTTTGCCCATGGCACCGCGACTCAACACGGAGATCATCGTGAGGCCAACGAGGGCCGTTGCTGCAATCTCGGAGAATCCGAACTTAAGTACGAGAGGACGGACCAAAGGAATGGAAATCATCAGTAATACCGCGCCGACAATGCCGCCTAATGCGGATACCGAATAGACCGCACCGAGGGTATGAGCTGCTTTGCCCTGCCTTGCCAACTGATGACCTTCGAGGAATGTCACTTGTGTGGCTGGCCCCGGTACCCCATAAAGTATTGAAGGGATTGAATCCAGAGTGTTGTTGACTCCAGTGATAGTCGCTAAAAGGACGATACCAAGCGCCGGGTCTTCAACGTTGAAGATGACGATTGACACCGCGAGAGCCATGACGAGAACGGCATTTACGCCAGGGACAACGCTTGCCATCAGGGCCAGACATACCGCGGCGAATACTGCAATCCAATAACTGGGTGCCAGCAGATACGCGGCGGCGGCGGCGATGGGCTCGAGCAAGTGGGACCTCGAAGCAGGAAGAACTATCCGGCGGATTGCGAGAACTCCATCATCCTACTCCTATATCGAGGCCTTTAGTGATGGAAGTGCTATGTTGTTTATATTGTGACTATTTTCACAACATAGTGTTAAAAACCTATAGAATCTCACGGATAAACCAGTGTGAGGGCTATCGTGTTGGATTACGTAGCTGAGATTGAACGATTAAAAATTGAACGAAACGCTGTTGTGCTTGCTCACAACTATCAAATCGGTGACGTCCAAGATGTTGCCGATTTCGTCGGTGACTCCCTGGGATTATCTCGACAGGCTGCCAAAACAGATGCTGATGTCATCGTTTTTTGTGGGGTTCACTTCATGGCGGAAACTGCCGCTATTCTGTCACCGGAAAAGCGCGTGTTAATCCCTGACCTAGAAGCAGGTTGCTCGCTAGCCTCGTCTATAACGGCAGACCAACTTCGCGACTGGAAGGCCGATCACCCCGGTGCTGTTGTCGTCTCCTACGTGAATACAACTGCTGAAGTTAAGGCAGAGAGCGATTACTGCTGTACATCCTCGAACGCTGTGGAGATTGTTGCATCGATCCCTGCGGACCGTGAAGTTCTTTTTCTCCCCGATATGTTCCTTGGAAACCACGTGAAGAAGATGACCGGCAGAACAAATATGAGCATCTGGCTAGGTGAGTGCCACGTCCATGCGGCCGTGCAGCCGGTCGAGATTATTAAGGCTCGTGAGATACACCCGAATGCGGAATTCATGGTGCACCCTGAGTGTGGTTGCACGACGCCTGCTATGTACCTGGCGTCACAGAATGACTCCTCCATGGACGGGGCACACATTCTCTCTACTGGCGGTATGATGGCTCGAGCTAAGGAATCCGCCGCGAGTGAATTCGTGGTTGCGACCGAGACAGGCATATTGCATGCTCTGCGTAAGAGCAACCCCAACAAGAGTTTTCATGCAGTGACAGAATCGATGATATGTCGCTTTATGAAGATGATTACACTGGAGAACCTCTACGAGGCGCTTGCTTATAATCAGTATGAGGTATCTGTGCCAGCAGATATCGCGGAGCGTGCGCGGCTTCCGATAGAGCGTATGCTGGCGACTGCTTAATCTGAGCAACGACCTCCCCGCGCTCTCTAAGCATCCTGCGACGTAATCGCTTCTAAGCGATGTATCATCGCAAGTTCATGCGGGACAACCCGCTACCGCACCCGGTATCCTATCTTGGTTGCCTTCGCGGGGAAGTGTCGGAATGGCAGACGAGCATGATTTAGGATCATGTGCCCGTAAGGGCGTGAGGGTTCGAGTCCCTCCTTCCCCACCACTTGTTAGCTGCCAAGCCAATCAACTGTTTCATCTGTTCGCTTCAAGACTTAGGAGTAAGGAGGTCGGTTATGGCTGTGTATATGCCGAGCCCACGGGAGTGGGTGCGTAATCAAGTGGCGTTGTATGAGGGTAGCGGAGGTACTGAAGGACTGACGCTGCGCGATACGGGCTTGCCGGTAGTAATCGTTACTAATCGTGGCAATAAGACCGGGGCAATCCGAAAAACTCCGTTGATGAGAGTGGTGGACGGTGCCAATTACGTGCTCGTGGGTTCAAAGGGAGGTGCCCCCGAAAACCCCGAGTGGGTATACAACCTACGTGCGGACCAAGATGTGGAAATCAGGGACAAAGCCGAGGTCTTCAAGATGCGCGTGCGGGAGATTGTTGATGAGGCTGAGCTCGATCGTTTATGGGAGATTGCGATTGAGGCGTATCCACCTTACGCTGACTATAAGCTTAAGACCGCGCGGACGATCCATGTCTTCTTGGCGGAGCCTATTTAGTTAGACAGACTGCATCAACTACACAACCAAAAAGAGACTCGGCAGACATGGCCCGAGTCTCTTTTTGAATTTCACTTTGTATGCTGATTTACGGGTGAGCGTGAGTCCCCGTGCCAGCATCGCTGGGTTTAGAGGGAATAATCGGCTCTCGACTCAAAGAACGGAATGGCTGAAGCCGAACAGGTCGTAAGGCCTGCCTGCATTTTGTTGCCTGATCTAGGCGATAGGGAGTTGGTCATCGCCTGGAAGGGCGTCGATTTCAAGTGCGTTGTTGAACGTGGCGACGTATTGGTATTGACCAATGGTCGCGATGACAAGCATGACCCAGCGCTCATTATGTCGGGCGACGAGATTTTCGTATAGCGATTGCTCTAAGTGGTGGGTGCGCGATAGCTGGCGAATGAGCTCAATGATGTCGCGCTCATCGACGTCCAGGGATCCCGCTTGCCCCGCGGTGCGTGCGACTTCAATCGCGGCGTTGGAAACGCCCACTTCCCGTGCCCGGGCGATATGCGCTGACCATTGATAGGGGGCGTCGTACTCACGGGCTACGGCTAATATGATTAGCTCGTGAAGGGCCTCTGAGACGACATTGTCGGCATGCGCCATCTGGACGGCACCCAGAAGCGCGGGGCCGAGACCTGGGCTGTTGAGCATCACGCCGAAAGGTCCGCGCACGCGGCCAAGGCCAGCGAAAATCATGTCCCACTCGCCTTGGCGATTGACAGGCAGTTGGGCTCGGTTAGTGATAGGGGCAATACGAGTCATGCGATGGCACTCCTGGTAGATCTATTGGATTGATTATCCTATATGGCCTGCGTCTGCTGTGTGGCGCGTCAGGGCGCCACACTCTAAACTCCCGCAACTCTGTTATTTGCGCCGGGAGATATTGCACGTGAGCACAATGAAGGCTGCGGTTCTGGAAGGTCTCTCCGATATCAATTGTCGCGAGGTGCAAGCGCCTGAGCCCGAAACAGGCAGAGTGCTTGTGCGGATGCTCATGTCGTCCATCTGCGGCACGGATTTGCATTACGTCTATCACGGTTGGCCCCGGAACAATTGGCCGTTGCCCCCTGGTTCACCAGGCCATGAAGGCGTGGGCATCGTGATAGACAACGGAGGTACGGATTTTACTGTTGGTCAGCGAGTGTTGACCGTGCCCAATATCTGGGAAGCACGTAACTTCGCGGAAGTGCAACTTGTCTCCGCGCACTTCCTCATACCGCTTCCCGAGAACATAGAAGTAGCTCACTTGCTCATGGCTCAGCAATTGGGGACGGTTATTTTCGCGGCTAGGGAACTTCCTGCGCTCAACGGTGGAACTGTCGCGGTGCTAGGGCAAGGTAGCGCTGGCCTATTCCATGATTTCTGGTTGAAGCGTATCGGTGCAGAGCGAGTCATAACTGTGGAACCCAATGAAGATCGCCGCGCCGCGGGGAATATATTCGGGGTCGACGATGCAATTGATGTTACTGGGGAACCTGCTGTTAAAGCCGTGCTCGAACTGACCGACGGGGCTGGCGCGGATTTAATAGTGGATGCGGTGGGCGGCAACGTAACTTTGAACCAAGCGGTGAAGATGGCGAAGGCGAACGGGCATATTCACATCTTTGGCTTGCCTACTACTCATGAATTGGTTCCGGTCGATTTAGGGGCGATATTCCTGAAGAGATTGAATCTTACGTCGACATTTGGCGCACAGGACGAACCGGGGTTGACGGCATTTCGGGAGGCGCTCGGCCTTATTGAGCGTGGTGAAATCGATATGGCTCCTTTTGTGACACACGTTTTCCCCTTGGAGCAAGCGAAGGATGCATTTACGCTCGCCCATGAGCCTTCAGACGGTGCCTTGAAAGTTTCGCTAAGCATGGAGTAGGCCAAGTAAAGAGAGAGATTTCCCTGAAGTCCACTTTAAGTCTTGACAGGAGTCAGTTTCACGGATAATGTTCAAGCCGATTTGTAGGGCGGGATTCTCCCATTAAGAGTTCCCAACCAATCAATCCAGGCTTATCTCTGCGGTGGCCTGGGATACGTAACGCCTGGAAGATGATATGGCAAGGAGGACGATGTGATTAGCACGGCAATTATGACGAAGAGAGGCGCTTTCCTGTTCATAGCAATGGGATTGTTCGCAGGCCTGGCTCTGGCAACGATGTTTGCTGGTGGCAGCACCGCTAAAGCAGGAGCCCACACCGGCTTCGAAGAGGTTCGCACGAGCACACTCGAGGCAAACTTCACAACCGGCAAGAGCCGAGAGGTTGAAACCGTTTGGTTCCGCGGGTCTGGC
>CALGTL010000021.1 GCA_937901475.1 uncultured Dehalococcoidia bacterium | reverse complement strand
CAACGACGACAACCCAACAACCGGATTCCGAACACCCAAATCACGTCAGCTATGGCAAAAGGGCCTCATCAACCCAATCACCAAAAAGATCCCGTCCCTTCTTCGACAGATCTCGCTAACGGAAGAGGAAAAAACAGAGCTAGGGAAAAAAGTAAGCAAATTCGGAGGAGGAACAGCAGGAGCCTCAATCACACAAATCGCCACCTGGTCAAGCATCCTACTAAAGAACACCCTCTTGGAAAACGCAGCATTCAACATACAGATGACACTTCGTACCACAGGCTCCCTTGCAATCCTGGACAAATCAGGGCGAAAGCATGCAGTAGCCACATGCCAAATCCAGTCGCGGAACCCAGCTAACCGAGGAAAGGTCTGCAATAACGTGCTCGGAGACTTCACCCACTTCGCTTCGTGTAAGCTTTCTGGGCACCACTGCCGCCCACACAAAGTACTAGAGGACGTCCTCTTAGAATGCATCAGGGACGCATACACACATCAAAGGACGAAAGCCACGGCTCAAGTGGTCCATACCGAAGACAAGCGACCAACCGTGTACAACAACCTGCACACGTCAATACCGTCGACGATTACCGGGAACACGGGAATGACATACACAGGAGACATAGTTGATGACGACGACACCTTTGGGAAGTTCACGCAACCAGATCTGCTGCTAGTTACAAATGGAATTCTACCAAGCGAGGAATTCCCGATTACAAGCAGGTCGAAGCCACGCCCCCTACACATGAACAGCCTACCAAACCGAGACCGGCAGTTCCAAAAGTTCATTGCCCACTGTGCCGAAAATGAACTAAAATACGAATTCTTTGATGTTCACTTCTCCCACAAAGACGAAAGCAGCCTAGAAACAAACGAGCGAATAAAAAGAAACGGCTACCAAAAAGCCTTTTGGGACTTCGCGGAGAAAGCCCAGAACCCAACCCACCGTCACCACCTTACCCTCCAGTTGATGAAGAGGCTAAACCATACTCGAGCAGGAGAGCCAAAGGTAACGCCCTTTGGAGTCAACATATACGGAGTTCTGAGCAAGGACGCACACAAAGTACTCGTCAGACTAGCTGCGATCCGATTCCCAGAAACCCCCCACTGCCTAAGCTACCTCAGCGCTCGCCAACAATGGATCGATTGGTATATCAGAGTATTTCAGAAGAACGTCAGCGAAGCAGTAGTAGGAGGAATCGAGGCAGGTTTTGCACACAGGGCCCGCCTAGCTCAAGACCTAGTAGTCTCCCCACGCAACACCCTCAGGTCACCCCCCCAACGCCTGAACATTCAAATCGACAAGTCAACATACACATATTCAGGCGGCGATGGAGAAAACTCGACACCAACGACACCGACCACACGGACACCAGCAGAAGCTCACCTGGAAGAAAGCCCAGGGGACGAACCCAACGACCACATGAGTGAATACGAGCTGCAGAGATTTCGAAACATACGAGAAAACGAACAATACCTCCAGAGACTAATGGCCCCGAAAAGCTCGCGCCCGCTGGAAACCATCGGGAACAAGGGGAATCAACGGAAAGTGTCCCATAACAACTGTGGGATCCACACGATCTTCTACATCATGGGTCACTGCAGGTCCGGAACGCAACTCGCCATGTCTCCCTCCCAAATCGAGACACACAGCATTCGAATAAGAGCGTGGCTCATCAAGATGATAGTGGAAGGACTACCCGAAGGGACGTCATGGACCCAGTCACTAACCGCACACATCCGCACGAATATGGCAGTGGACAAATGGTTTCGTTTGGAAAATTTCGATGAACTCCAAAACGCGCCCGTAACAAACGCTATCTCGACTATATTCCCAGACAGATATCTAGCTGGGGATGCGATTCAACTGGCAGTAAAGTCGCTCAACTTCACAATTGGACCAGGCGCATATTTGGCAGACGTCTTAGTGTCTCACCTCCCGGCAGAAGGGCTCCTGAGGATTATCAAGAAAAGGATCCACCTGTCTAGCAGAGACACATTTGACAAGATTCTGATACCGATTAATGTGGAGTCCACCCACTGGTATTTAGGAGTGTTACAAAGACACCAGTCGGGCGAATACCAATTACAGACACACAACAATTGCAGCGGCCTAATAAACGAACAAGCAGAAAGTAATTTAAAAGCGATAGGAAAAGCACTATCGCGTTTAGCACGGCAATTGGGTGTAACTGATACACCAATTAAATACGAACACCGACGGAAGCTCAATCTTCTCGACGGTCATGGCAATAGTGAAATCACAGTACAGGACGGCAGATCCGGACAACCTAAAAACAAATACAGTCGCTGCCCCCCTACTGAATTCACCAATCGCCAGGACTTAGAGAAATTCGAGCCTCAGTCTAGTTCTCAGTCAAGCGAACCTGTAGATTACGGAACACAGCCAGATGCGGAGATACGTAGTTATGAGGATTATGATTGGGTTCAGGATCGTATGGTAAAATATCGTAGGAATGATAATGATGGTCTCGACCGATTTTGATTTTTATGATTTTTATTAGTCATAGTCACGAATTGATCCTACAATTGAGATAATCTTGAGAGTCTTAAAACATACTATATAATCAGTTTTTTTTATAGTATGTTTTAAGACTCTCATTGTTCATATGATAGTCAAGTGTTTAAATCTGT
>CALGTL010000020.1 GCA_937901475.1 uncultured Dehalococcoidia bacterium | reverse complement strand
GCATTGGGGTACCGGCATTCGCGCCTTCGACTGCGTCTCTTTCAGGCGAGCTCATTCATTTTATTTTCCCATGGGAAGGTACTGGCACCGCGGTTTGGAGCATTACCAGTGGCGGCTATATCGTCGGTTTCATCGCAGCGGCCTACGTCGTAGGTAAGCTGGCCGAGCGTGGGTGGGATCGCAAGTGGAATGTCACTCTTGCGATGCTCATTGGAAGCCTTCTTATCTACGTGCCCGGCCTCCTCTGGCTCGGGTTCGCCATTGGTAATGGTTTCCTAGACAGCACTCTCGGGTTTGAACTTGCTGCAGTCATCCCTGGTAACAACACATTAGATAAGACTCTTGTCGCAGGTTTCTACCCGTTCGTGGTAGGGGATTTGATAAAGCTTTACATCGCCACCGTTGCCCTCCCGGGCGCGTGGGCCCTATTCGGGCGCAAGTAAGAATGAGGACAACACTATGGAAATAACCTGGCTAGGCCACAACGCAGTTCGAATTAAGAGTGGGCAATCCGTGCTCATTATGGATCCCTACTCCGACGCATCAGGACTCAAAGTCCCCCCTCAGTTGGCGCAGGCGAATGTAGTCACAGTCAGCGGCGAGGACCCTGATTTCTCTGCCACCAGCACCATTAGCGGCGACCAACCACCCACTCTTATCAATGGGCCCGGTGAGTACGAAGCTTCCAATTTTCGCATCAAAGGCACTCGTACTCCTGCATTCGCGGAAGGCGGGGAAATCGCCTGGAACACCGTCTACTCCATCGAATTGGAAGGAATGATTGTGAGCCATCTCGGCAATCCGGGGAGGCTCCTCACCAACCGGGAGATCGAAGACTTAGGTTCTCCTCATGTATTGATTTTGCCGGTTGGCAGTAAAGTCGGCTTATCAACTGAAGATTCTGTTGAAATGGTCAATGCAATTTCGCCTAAGGTTGTTATTCCCGTGCTCTACGCTCACTCTGGAAACAGCGCGGAGCTTAGAGAGCTGGCGCCGTTTCTAAAAGGCCTAGGCGTTACCCCAGAGGGTTCCCCGAATCGCACTACAATCACTCGCGCCAATCTTCCCGAAGAATCATCGGTCACCGTACTGGCTCCCGCTAGCGTTTTGATGTAATTCCAAAATATTCCAGCCAGCGCGTTCAAAAGACATGCACGAATGCCCCTTATCGGTAATAAGGGGCATTTCCTTTGTAACGCATGCCTTTATGAAGCCCACCGGAGCTAATACCTCTGGTTTAGGAAGCCGTGTTTCCCGGCTCTCGCCTAAACATCAGTGCGAGCACGGTAACTCCAATAGCCAACGCCAACAGAGCAGTCAGCCCAATCCAAATCGGCCCCAAAGCAATTCCCGTGGTGAATTCAACAGTCACCCTGCGGCGTTCGGGAGCAGCTAGGTTTGGGAATTCAAAGCTAAGTTCAGCAGCTTTGTTTATTCCGCTGAGGTGAAAGCTGACATCTGACCCTATGTAGTCAAACGACGGCGGGCCAAGTATGAGGCACGGGTCCGTGCAGTTGAATACTCCTTTGACAACCGGCACTTCAGCGCTTGTCCAGTCCCCAATCTTTGCGGTGAGGCTGCCTTGTTCCAATGCCTCATCATCAAGTGTCACTGTTCCGCTCATGATAATCGGCCACGGTGGAAACCCCGGGTCCTGTGCTCTGACCGGTGAGATAAACAATATCGTTGTTATCAGGGTGAGTATTAGTGCTGCTGCCCCAGACCGAAGCGTCGAGCTATTCATCATCTGCTCCATCATCGCCACACTTCCATATTTGTTTCGCTAGTTAAAACAAGTTGCCCTCCCCGTGAGTGGGGAGGGCAACTTTCAGCTCCGTAAGGAGGTCCTAGCTTTGCTTCACCCTTACGGGATCAGCGTGCCAGCCTTTGTGGCCCAGACCCAGACTCCAGTACCGTTACTGACGTTACCGGATGTTGAGGTCACTCTCGTCCACGCCCTGGTCGTAGCATCGTAGCTGTAAGCCACGGACCACGACACGCTCGTGAAGTAGACAGCTCCAGTCTTAGTAGCAGCAGCATCGCCTTGCTTCGTTTGCGCAAGGTCAATCACCGATACCAAGTTCCAACCGGGCTCAATCGCGATGGTCGGCAGTGTTGCTGCTGAACCAACGCTTGTGAGCGACAGGAGGCTGGTCACCGGTGCGGAAGAACTAGTGTTGACCCAGTAACCGTGGTTACCGTCAATGGTCGTCAATGTGCCTTCCCATACGCCGCCCGCTACTCGGGAAGCGACTGACCAAACTCCGTCGTCGTAGCTAAGCACATCCGTTGCTGGGTGGGTTGCGCTTAGTACTGATCCAATTGCTCCATCCACCGGAGTTCCGGGGAGGGAAATCAAGTTCCAACCAGCGCTCATGGCCACACTGTAGGCCTTACGAGCGGTGACTGTGAAGTTGATCGTACCAGTCGTGACTGCGTTACCAGCCTCGTCTTTAGCGGCTAGCACTAACTTGTGAGCACCCTTAGCGACATTGGCCATCGCGAAGGTGAACGTTGAGTTGTCTTGCGTGTCCTGTGAAGTGAGGATGTCCACGCCATCTAGCGTGGCAGTCGCAAGCGTAACCGTGTTCTGTGTGTCGAGGTCAGTCACTACAGCTGCAGCATCGGCCGTAACCGTGCCACCAGTAGTAAGACCGTATTCCTTCTTTTCTCCAGTGAATGCTGCAGTGATGAAGAAGGGCTCGGAAGCCTCAACGCTCGCTCCTGATGCCGTTACACCATTCACTGTCACTGTAGGTGCAGGAACGTTGTCGTCCATGTAGAGCCCGATAGCCCCTGATGCCGTAGCCCAGTCTGTCTTCGGGCCTACGCCACCAAGAATAGTCTCGTTGCTTGCCGTGTCAGTTACCGTGATCTTGACCGAGTGCATTCCAAAGGTGGGTGCAATCTTCGATTCGTAGATGTTGGTACCTGCCAACGTTACCGACTGGGAGATTGGAGAGGCGCTAACCGAGCTAGCAGACTCAATCGTCACAACCGGAACACCACCGGCCTCGTTGGTCGTGATGGTTAGGGTGAAGTCTTTCTTGTTCAACGTCCTGTTCAGGGCGTATGTAACCGTGGGCGCCTGCCTGTCCGTGATTACTTTGTTAGTAACCGCTGCGGAAGTAGCGTTACCCGCTGCATCGCTAAGTCCACCAGAGGTGCTCTTAAGTGAAACCTTAGGAGCCGCGTCCGGGGCCATTGCTGGCACGGTCAAGAAAATCCACTCAGGCGCAGCAGCGTAGACATTCACTGCTGTCGGGGCGATGTCGTTGACAGTGCCAGCGCCATTTGCCTTCTTCAGTGAATCAATTTCGAAGTCTGCGACTGTGACCGTCCCTGGCACCAATGACTCTTTGATGTCGTCAGTAGAGGTGTTCAGGTCCAAAGCCAACGGCATCTTGATACCGATACTGGTCGGTATCGACTTAGTTACGTCGGTCTCCGCCTTGGAGGTCTCAGCGTTCCACCAAGCTCCAGCACTGAATGTTGCACCAGTGAAGTTCGGTGCCTGCTTATCAATGATTAGCTTGTAGTTCTGGTTTCCAGTTACCGTTGCGTCAGCATCTGTCTGACCGGTGTTTCCAGCCTTGTCGTCGACGGTCGCATACCAATCAATGGAAATGGTCTCGCCGGTGTGGGCTGAGGCGTCGATCGTAACCTCCGCGCTGTAACCGTTGGTAATTGCCTTTGTAGTCGCAGTTCCCACCGTAATGGCTGCTGCAACGTTACCCGTCTTGGTTGCTTCTGCGATCACGAATGCAAAGGTGCCATTGTTGACCTTGGCATCCAAATCTGTGAATTCAACCTTCAACTTGGGTGTCAACGAAGTCGTTGTCGACTTGTTAGCAGGTGAGACCAACGAGCCGACAGGCTTATTGGACTCTACACGCACAGTCTTAGTGGTGTTCACTGAAGGACTGGCATCTGTGTACTTGATTGTGACGTCCTGGCCAGCAACCGCAAGAATGTTACCTTCTGCTTGGTTACTTGCAACCGCAGGACCACCGGTGACATCGAATGTCCCCGAGTATTTACCAGTGCTTGCACCAGTTTCTGCGAGGGATACCGTGATACCAGTTGCGTCTGAGGGGCTAGTGATGGTCACAGTAGCCGTCTCTTTCCCTGCAATCTTGTAAGAGAAAGTCATGCTCTGGGTGACCTGTGTCCCTGAAGCACCACCAAACTCAACACGAATCTTACCGAGGTCAGCGTCGAAAACAGAGACGCTGAAGTCGGAGAGAACGTTGGTGTAACCACCGTTAAGGTTACGAGCCACCAGCACTGGGGCTGTGACCTCGTCACCAGCGGCGGTTGTACTGGAACCGAAATCGGCGCCAGTTTGGTTCCACGAGTCCTTCAGGTTCAGGAAAACAACCTTTCCTGAAGAATCCCATATACCGCCGTCGATGTAGTTAGTGGCCGCTGTCGTCACATTTAGATCAGCGTCCGTAACCGAAACCGTCACTGTGCCTGACGGCGCAACGAAGGTTTTATCTACCGTGATGGCGCCTGTAACTGCACCAAGTGCAGGCATGACTGCAACTGCTGTTAAGAGCAGTGCCACCATTATTCCTATGATCGAGAACCTGGAGAGTCTCACGTCTACCCCCTTACTGGAGCCTTGGGTGTTCTAACAGAACAGAATCTAACCGTTTCCTTACAGCCGCCCACTTCAAGAGTGTTGCGACAGAATAGGATATTTTGTAGGGTCTCGGGTCGCTTCCGTGCCTGCATACGCAATCCACGCAAAAACCCTCGGCCCGAAGTCCGATGAACTTTTTATCAGTTTTCCAAGGTCGCTGTCAACCAACAACCAAGGCGAAGAACGGTCATTTTTCACGACTCGCCCTACTCTGCTTAGTTTGCCAGCAAGCCCAATACCTGATGGCGTATCTTCACCGCCCCCAAGAGCTTTACCCCGTTGCACTGCAGTACCGCGGGCTTTCAGCTCGACGCGCTTATGTCTCGCGCTTAGGTTGAGAGCGAATATAGAGTTAGGAGAGGTGCCTGTCAATGACTTATTCCAGGCCTCTTTGGTCCACTTTGCCCGGTCATGGCGAAATCAACCACCTGGGCTTCATTTTCAGGTTCGACTACAGGAGGAAGCAGCATCATTACTTCACAATGACTTACCACTGTAGAGCATGTCACAAGAAGCACAATCGGTCGCATGTATACGGCCGATTACATCTCCTTGGTAAGCGTCGATAGGAACTCATCGTTGTTCTTAGTACGACTCAACCTGTCGATCAAACGTTCCGTTGCCTCGAATGGGTTCATGGCATCCGTCGCAATCATCGTGCTCATACGGCGCAGCAAGAACACCTGTCGCAGCGTCAGCTCATCTAGCAGGAGCTCCTCACGACGAGTACCAGATCGTTGAATATCAATAGAAGGGAAGGTTCGCCTTTCCGCAAGCTTGCGGTCGAGGTGCAGTTCCATATTGCCCGTGCCCTTGAACTCCTCGTACACCACATCATCCATGCGGCTACCAGTGTCTACCAAGCACGCTGCCAAAATCGTCAAACTACCGCCTTCTTCAACGTTACGCGCAGCCCCGAAGAAACGTTTGGGCGGATACAGCGCAACTGGATCCATACCACCGGACAGTGTTCGCCCTGAACTCGGCACTGCCAAGTTGTACGCTCGCGTTAGGCGAGTGATTGAATCTAGCAGGATGACGACATCCCGCCCTTCCTCAACCAAGCGCTTAGCCCGTTCCAGGCAAAGCTCGGCAACGCGGCAGTGGTCTTCCACTGGTTCATCGAACGTCGAGCTGTACACCTCCCCCTGCACTGAACGCTTGACATCCGTCACTTCCTCTGGGCGCTCACCGATGAGCGCGACCAAAAGATGCAAGTCTTTGTAATTGGCCGATATCCCTGTCGCGATTTGCTTCAGTAGTGTCGTCTTACCGGCTTTGGGTGGCGCCACGATAAGCCCACGTTGACCGCGGCCTATCGGCGACAGCAAGTCAATCATCCGTGTCGCCATCTCTTTAGTGTCGGTCTCGAGTTTGATTTGCTCTTCGGGGAAGATTGGAGTCACGTGCTCGAATGCTCTGCGGCGTGGCCGGTTGCCAGGGTCAGCCCCATTGATTGCCTGGACACGAGTCAGGCCTTGATAGCGCTCCGTCTCCTTAGGGACACCTACCTGCCCTAACACCATATCCCCGGTCCGCAAATTGAACCTACGTACCTGAGATTGCGCGACATACACGTCCGACTGACCACGGCGGCGCCCGTTATGACGAAGGAATCCATAGCCGTCTGGCATCAGTTCGAGAATCCCTGATGCCAGTAGGTACCCCTGGTTGGCTGCGACGGCAGTCAATACTCGGTACAGCGCATCATCCCGCAGGATGTTCGAAGGGATTGGAACCTCGCTCTGCTCGAGCTCTCTTAGGATCACAACTAGGTCTTCAGTGGTCTTTGACTCAAGTTCGGACAGGTTCATAGGGTCTCCGGGATTGCGCCGAGTGGCGACTTACGCGTCTTTATTGCAGCTGCAAAAATGTGGGGAGGGTAACCAGCGACGGCATAACGCAGTCGCTGCAGTGAAGTAAATTGACAGTCAGAGGTAGGCGTAAGGCGCTCAATGCTCTTTAGTTGCCGTGCTTAGTCGTAGGTACAAATAAAAAAGATAATGGCCGAGAGAATAGCCATGAATAACATGGCGGCAGCCAATCTACTGAAACAATGGAAACGAACATAAAGAAGGGGAACAGCTGCTCGAACGCAGCCAAACCATACTACATCACCTTGTAGCGCGTTGCAAGTCCCGCATTTGCTATGCGCTAGGTCACCATGGTGCGCACAGCAAATGCAAAATTCATGTTGCGAACGAAACTACATGTGCCTAGCGCCGCGCATCCTCAGACAGCGGCAATTCCGGTTGCGCACCTGGGCGGAGCACCAATGATGCAGCTTCCACGAAATCACGGAACAACGGGTGGGGCTCTTGAGGCCGCGACCGGAATTCTGGGTGGAACTGGACCCCGACCATAAATGGATGATCGACATTTTCCACGATTTCCACTAGCCGTCCATCGGGGGAGAGCCCCGTGGCCAACACTCCAACCTCTTGCAGCGTTTCGCGATACGCGTTATTGAACTCGAACCGATGCCGATGGCGCTCCACGACCGCTTCTGCGCCATAGGACTTCGCGGCCTGTGTTCCAGGCATCAGCTGGCAAGGGTAGTTTCCCAGCCGCATGGTGCCTCCCATTTCGCTCACGTCACGCTGGTCCGGCATCAAGTGAATCACAGGGTCAGGGGTACCTGGATCGAACTCAGCGGAGTTCGCATTCGCTAGGCCAAGCTGGCTACGTGCGTGTTCCATCACCATCACTTGCATACCCAAGCACAAGCCTAAGTAAGGGAGGCGCTGCTCACGCGCATACGCTACCGCGTCCACCATGCCCTCCACTCCACGAGCACCGAATCCACCAGGCACTACGATACCTGCCACATTCTCCAGCCACTCCCTCGGGCCGTCGCGCTCAATGTCCTCAGACTGAATCCACGTGATATCCACGTCGCGGTCATGGAAGACGCCCGCATGACGGAGTGCTTCCTTAACGGATAGATATGCATCCGGCAAATCGGCGTACTTGCCAACCACCGCTATCGGCAGCGCCTTCCCCGCGTTCGCCATTCGTTCTACTAATCCACGCCATTCGCCCAGGTTACGGGGACTGGCATCGAGGTGGAGCCCATCGATAATTAAGTCACCGATACCGCTGTCTTCCAGTACCAGGGGAACTTCATAAATATTGTTTACAGTCAGCATCGGTATAACCGCATCGCGCTGCACGTCACAGAACAACGCAATTTTGTCCTTGATGTCTTCAGCAATCTCGAAATCAGAGCGGCACACTATGGCGTCTGGTTGGATACCGATTGCCCGCAGCTCCCGAACACTGTGTTGAGTCGGCTTGGTCTTCAACTCCCCTGTCGCCCCTATGTGCGGCAGCAGTGTCACGTGGATGTAGTACGTATTGTCCCGACCCACCGCCGTACGCATCTGGCGAATCGCCTCGAGGAACGGCTGTCCTTCAATGTCACCTACAGTGCCCCCCACTTCAACGAGCATCACGTCGGGCTTTTGTTCCTCAGCGGCGGTAAGCATGAATTCTTTAATCGCATTCGTCACGTGAGGAATCGTCTGAATTGTCCCACCTAAGTAATCGCCACGGCGTTCCTTGGCGATCACTTGTGTGTAAATCTGTCCCGCCGTAATGTTCGAGCTTCGAGTTAATTCAATGTCTATGAATCGCTCATAGTGCCCCAGATCAAGATCAGTCTCGCAACCGTCCTTGGTCACGAACACTTCACCATGCTGATATGGGGACATTGTTCCAGGGTCAACATTCAGATACGGGTCAAGCTTCTGAATCGCCACCGACAATCCACGGCTTTTAAGGATGCGGCCGATAGAAGCAGCGCTAATCCCCTTACCCACGGAACTAACCACCCCACCTGTTACGAACACATACTTAGTCAACATCAACCGCCGGTCTTCTGATGGATGGGTTTATATGAAGCACTATGGGCACAGGCGATCGAATGGCCTCTGAGTAAGCATTTGAGTCGTTGGAGAAGCCATAAAAAAAGGAGACACTTCCACGCTGAATCCGTTTCCGGTGCTTCGAGCGGTGCGTCCCCAACATCAATTGAATTTTAGAGAGTACATTTAAACAGTGTCAAGGCTGACAGGGCCTTTTCATCAGCTAATTTTGCTGGCGTCAACTCCCCGCGTCGCCTTGTCTCTCCTGACGTAGAAATTCTTCGATGCTCGCCACTGCTTGGTCAGCGTCAGGAATCTCGCCCGTCTCGGCACCACTTCCAGCAGGCTCACTAGGCAGGGACGAGAACAAATCTGTAGATGGCTGATTCCGGCCTGCTCTTCGACGTGTATCCCACTGCTCTTCGAGCTTCTCCACGTATGCCAAAACGTCGGACTCACCATCCAACGCCTGTTCGACACGGCGCTCGAAGTTCAGACCAAGCGACCTAAGCGCATCAACAGGAACGCTAATGTCAATCAGCTGCTCTAGCCCTTGCACCAGTCCCAGGCTCACCTTTGGGTTCGGTGTCACCTGCAAATAGTGTGGAGCATGTCCCCACAAACTCACCGTCGGTATTCCTTCGCGCCGCAACGTGTCCGTCATCACCCCCGAAATTCCGGTGGGGCCCGTGTAGCGCGATCGTCGCACGTGGATACCGCGCAGCATCCCGCGCAACTCTGGGCTCGTCGCCGTACCAGTGATCCGGACTTCTCGAGTATGTGGCACTGCATCTAGGAGCGCACCAACCTGAATCACCTTGCTAACGCCAAGAGATTGCATTTCCTCCAACATCGATTGGCAAAATGTCCGCCATTTCATGTTGGGTTCAACGCCTACCAGCACCACCAAGTCGGTGTCCGCGTCCTCGCGACGAATCGCATAAAATTCGTTGGCAGGCCACTCTATATAGCGCTCACCATCATCGTCGAACTTGGTTTTTGGGCGTACTCGAGTGAAATTATAGAATTCCTCCGGGTCAACCTCTGCGAATTTCTCGCCATTCAGGTGCCGCACCACATAGCGCAAAGCATGGGTAGCCGAATCCGCAGCGTCCGCCCAGCCAGCGAATGCAAACAGCAAGGTCGGATCTCTAAGGTCCGTCGGTGGGTTATTGTAGCTCAGAAATGCCATGTATCACCGCTCCAGCACTGCTTATGTGACCTCTCAAGTGTAGCATCTGAGGGCGAGTGCCTTGCTAATCAAGCACGACGTTATCAATCAGACGCACGCTACCCATCCGTACTGCAGCAACCAGCAAACAAGAGCCGGTACCGCCCCAAGGAATAAACGTCTCTTCATCAACCAGCGCTACGTAATCCACCAAATCGAATAGCAACTCCTGAGTCAGCAAAGCAGTGCAACCTTCTTTCAGTTGCACTGCGTTCTGCATCCCGGACCGATACCGGTCGCGCATCGCCGATAGCGCGAGAAACAATGCTGGCGCAGCCCGGCGCTGGTCTTCACTCAGAGTCACATTGCGACTACTCATCGCCAATCCATCGTGCTCTCGAATCGTGGACATGACAGCAAGTGCTACGGGGATATCAAGGTCGGACACTAACCTGCGCACTACCGCAACCTGCTGCGCATCCTTTCGGCCGAAATACACGACTTCAGGCAACGACTGCAACAACAGCTTCGCCACCACAGTCGCCACCCCATCAAAGTGTCCCGGGCGAGCAGCGCCTTCGAATTCTCGTGCAGGGCCTTCTATGTGAATCGTCGTCATGAAGCCCGGGTGGTACATTTCATCCGTAGAAGGAGTAAACACCAGATCCACTCCTTCACTCTCAAGCAGCGCCAGGTCTTGCTCTATCGGACGAGGGTAGTGCTCTAGGTCCTGAGTCTCGTCGAATTGTGTAGGGTTCACGAAAATTGTCGCGACTACTGTCGCATTATCAGACCTCGCCTGTTTGACAAGGCTCAAGTGCCCCTCGTGCACAGCTCCCATCGTTGGTACTAAGCCCACCGGCCGCGGCATGCTCTGCAGCGCCGCTCGAAGTTCTGTCACCGTCCAGACTCGGAGCATCACCTGTCCGCCGCCACATCGCCCATGAACTCGCGTAGAACCGCATCGTCGATCTGTGCCGTGTGTTCATCGGTTGGGAAATCGCCATCACGGACATCACCCATATATGCCGCTATCGCTTCCTCAATGACTTGATTGAGGTTCGCGTACTGTTTCGCATGCTTCGGTACCCTATCACTCAAGCCCAGCAAATCATGCAGGACCTGAATCTGACCATCGCAGCCCGCGCCTGCACCTATGCCTATCGTCGGTACCCGTAAGCGCTTCGTCACTACCTCGGCCAGTGGCCCAGGCACGGATTCGAGCACAATCCCAAACACACCCGCTGCCTCCAATTCCACGGCATCATCCAGCAATTTCTGGGCCTGCGGCAACGTTCGACCTTGGACTCGGTAACCACCAAGTTGATTCACCGACTGCGGAGTCAGGCCCAAGTGTCCTAACACAGGGATGCCTGCGTTAGTAATGCGACCAACAGCCTCTGTTATAAATTCCCCCCCTTCTAATTTCACAGCGTGGGCCCCTGCCTCTTGAATCAAGATGCCTGCATTGCGAACCGCATCCTCGGGGCTTGCCTGGTAGCTCATGAAGGGCATATCTGCAACGATTAGTGCCTCGCGCGTGCCACGCACTACCGCCTGCGTATGGCGAACCATGTCATCCATTGTCACGTGAACGGTCGAGCCGAACCCAAGCACCACATTCCCCAAACTGTCCCCAACCAAGATCAATGGAATCCCGGCTGCATCAGCAAGTTTCGCGGTGGGGTAGTCATATGCAGTGATACAGGGAATACGCTCCCCCATTTGCTTCATCTCTTGAAATTTCGTAATGCGTACAGGCATTCTTATTCCTTCTCTACTTGTCCTTGAAACTCGCCATAAAGCGCGTCCCACATATTTAATGGCCCCGTAGGTCGACCCGCCTCAGAAGCGAGCACTGCTGACCTCCTGCTTATCGCGGTGTACAGGTTGATCAGCTCGGGAGCAACGCGCTCCAGTTCCTCAAGATGCAATCGCACTGTGCCCGCATCGCCGCGTGAGACCGGACCCGTTACCGTTGCGTTCTCGCCAAGCGTACGGAAATTCTCAAGCGTCGCTGCAGCAACCGCGCCAATCGCCCTACGGCCTTCCTCTTCAGGCAATCCCGCAGCTTGCCAGACCCGGCGCGCCTCGCGCAAAAGTGTTGTCAAATAGCCACATGCCAGCACGGACGCAGCATGATAGAGCGCTCGTGCATCGGCCGGCACTGCCAGCGGCTCGCCACCGACAGCCCGCGCCATTTCTGCAAGCTCCTCATAGAGGTCTTCGCCAGCCTCAATACCAAAAGTCGCTCCGTCTAGCCTCGCCGAACCGGCCAGAGTTTGGAACGGATGCCACGATGCGACGCGTGCACCTTTCGCGGCGGCGGGTGCGAGCACGTCAGCACCTAGTGCACCGCTAACGTGAACCACCGCCTGCCCATGCTTCCAGCTAACCTCGCCTGCCACGCCGCCAATGGCCCCATCGTTTGTGGTTATCAAAACCAGCGCTGCCGCATCAGCAGCACCTTGCACGGACACCACCAAGCACCTGGCATACCCCGCATCTCGGACAGCCGTTGCCACCGACTCCGCAGATGCCAGCTTTCGACTAGCCACTGCCACGACCTCATAGCCAGCACGTGCTAACGCCGTACCTAGTACGTGGGCCGCTCGTCCCGCGCCAATAATTGCGATTGTCGATCGATTAGTCACTCCATCACATCCCCATACGACGGGTGCCCATGTAATCCGGTCGCGTTGCGAATCGCATTCACAATCGCCCTTGCCATTAAGGTCGGCGCGAGCCCGCAGAGGCGTGGGTATTCATCGATAGCATCGACAACCCCCGTAGCCAGCGTGAACACAGTATCTCCATCGTGCAGCGTGTGCGTCGGCCGCACTGCCAACGCCAACCCATCATGGGCAACAGTCGCCAGCCTATTGGCCTGCGCTTTAGAAAGCTTCAAAGATGTCCCAATCACAGCTATCGTCGTATTGCTCAACGGTTCAGGTGAAGGCCTCTGCGGTTTTCGACCGTACTCAGGGTCCGCGTAGATACTCACGCTGTCGAGCGGTTTCCCAGCCGCGAGAGGGCCTGCAAGGAGCTCGCCCGTGTCCGGCTCATAAACGCTCCCCACGGCATTTACCACCACCAGCGCCGCTAGTACCACGCCATCACCCAGGTCCATGCTTGCGGAGCCGACTCCGCCCTTCATTGACTGCCTCATGCCCAGCGCTTTGCCCACGGTTGCTCCCGTTCCAGCACCAACGGACCCCTGCTGAACAGGAGCGCTCCTCGCGGCCGCAGCCGCAGCGTATCCATCGGCATCCGTCGGCCGGACAGTGCTATCGCCTAATCCCAAGTCAAAGATAATTGCCCCTGGAACTATCGGCACTAGCCAGTCACGAACCTTGTGCCCGATGCCTTCGCTTTCGAGGTACTGCATCACTCCAGTAGCAGCCGCCAACCCATAGGCCGAGCCGCCAGCCAAAGTCACTGCATGGACAAAAGGCACCATATTCTCGGCGCGCAACAAATCTGTCTCACGGGTTCCGGGTGCAGCGCCACGAACGTCCACTCCACCCACAGCGCCAGCTCTGGCAAGCACCACTGTGCAACCGGTCCCTGCGACCAGATCCGTGTGGTGGCCAACCTCCAGACCTATGACATCCGTAAGCGTTCCGTTGATGATTGATCTCCTATTCGTTCTCTACCTGGCCTAAACAAAAGATGCCCGCGCAAGGCGGGCATTACTAGTCGTATAACCAGAGACGAGAGGCATTGCCCTGTTCCATATCGGTCGCCTTGGATCCGATTGGCTGCGGGGCTCATTCTATTGTCCGAGCTGCTCACCTTTCCCTGCAGGGAGTAGGTTGCATGTACAGAATAGGCGCGGCCCGAGGCTCGGTCAATCGCATAACACGTCGGTGTATCCACCCCTGTGCTCTCATTGAAAAAGAAGGGACGGACCATCCTTGTGATCCGTCCCTTCTCCCTGCTACTCATCAGTCTCACTGGCCATGCGCGAGCACCGCGAAGAGGAATGTATCCCGCTCCTGCCGTACTCAAGGACCACAAAGGTCCGTAAATGCGGAGCAGATTCTCTTAGATTTGGCCCGCGCGCTGGAAGATTTTGCCTTCCGTTGCGATGGTCGGGGCTGCAACAAGTTCCGCTTTCTCGTGGAATTCCTTAATAGTCTGCGCCCCAACCATGCTCATGCTCACCTTGATGGCTCCAACTAGGTTGTGTGTGCCATCGGTTCGACGGCTAGGACCGAACAGCACTTGCTCCAAACTAGCCGATGCTCCTACGTTTAGTCGCGTGCCTCGAGGCAACGCCGGGTGAGGGCTGGCCATGCCCCAGTTGAAGCCTTTGCCTGGTGCCTCGAAAGTCTGCGCAAACGGCGTACCAATCATGACCGCATCCGCACCAGCAGCAAGAGCCTTATTCACATCACCGCCCGTCCGAATACCACCATCAGTGATGATTTGGACGTACTTACCCGTGCGAGCGTAGAACTCATCCCGTGCCGCCGCACACTCCATCGTCGCTGACACCTGTGGAACCCCCATGCCTGTCACATCACGTGTCGTGCAGGCAGCGCCAGGGCCAACTCCAACGAAGATGCCATCGATGCCCTGCTCCATGATCTCCAACGTCGCACTCGCGGTCACCGTGTTGCCAATCAAGACAGGCACTTTCACTTCGTCGACCAAGTCAGAGAAACTCAGGCCCGCATAGCTATTGGAGATGTGGCGTGCAGTTGTCACCGTGGATTGCACCACGATGATTTGCGCGCCAGCCTCTACCGCCAGAGGAGCAAGACGCTTTGCGTTCTGGGGGGTGACAGAAACCGCAACCACGCCTCCCTCAGTCTTCAAGTCCCGGACTCGTTCTTGTACCAGGTTTTCCTTCAGGGGAGCGCTGTAAACCTTCTGGAGAACTTCAGTCACGGTCTCGCGAGAGGCGGCGCGCACTTCTTCGATAGCCGACTGAGGATCCTCGTATCGACCGTACACTCCTTCAAGGTTCATCACGCCAACACCTCCCGCCTTAGCCATCAGGCCGGCAAAGGCAGGGCTAACAATGGCGTCCATTGCGGACGCCATTATGGGAATCGTGAACTGGTAGGGGCCCACTTCAAAGGTGGGAACAGAAAGCTCGGGGTTCGTCGTCACATCACCGGGAACGATGGCGACCTCTTCAAACCCGTAGGTCCTCCGAAGTTCCTTAATCTGGACACGCGGTAGCACCATGGCTCTGACCCCCCAAGATTTTGTAGTTATTAGAACAACCGTATCAAAGCTTTATAGCGATGGTCAAACCATTACCTCAACTCAATCTAGGACTGTTCTAGCAGGCCGTAGACTGTTTCAAAGTACTGCAAAAGGACAGTGAATCCAAAATGAGTTTCGATGGATTCCGTCACATCTGCCAATCACCATCACCAGGTTTTGCTGCGGCACTCTCGCATAGAGGAGAGCCTGAACACGCCTTACAATTGGGCATTCTCCATTGACTCATGTACATGTGCATGTGCTACATTTCGATTGGTTGATTAGCACTCTCGCTGCTCGACTGCTAATTTAGAAACTACTGTGTACCATGGATCCTGCTCCATCCCTCAACGAACGACGCCAGCGCCTGCTGGAGATTATCGTCGCCGATTACATCGAGACTGCGGCCCCCGTAGCCTCTCAGCAGATTGCGCGCAAGCACGAGCTCAGTGTCAGCCCAGCCACTATCCGTAATGACATGGCGGAACTCGAAGAAATGGGCTACATCACTCGCCCGCACACCTCTGCTGGCGGCATCCCTGGTGACCTTGCCTACCGCTTCTTCGTTGAGCGTCACGCCCGGATCGCCCGCCCATCTCGACAGTTCGAAATCCTCGTGCGCGGCTCCCTGCTGGCGGGCTCAGGCGACCCCGATGGTTGGGCACGTAGCGCGGCCTCGCTACTCTCGAACAGTGTCCGCAACGTGGCTATTGCAACTCCGCCGCGGATAGCCGCAGCAAAGCTCAAGCAGCTCCAGCTAGTTCAGCTACACGACACCCAAGCCCTCTTGGTCATGGTTTTCCAAGACGCCACCGTTCGTCAACGCATGGTCAACTTGGAATCCCCTCTCTCTCAAGAGGACCTTTCAGCCGCAGCCGTTCGCCTTAACAAATACCTCAGTGGCAAGACCACAGACCAAATCAAGACCGCTTGGGATGCCGATTACCTCCCCAGCCCCACTGACGACTCCATTGTCGTTGAAGTCCTCAAGGCCCTCGGCGAAGAAGAGCAAGTCAACGACGTTCGCCAGTACACTCAAGGTCTACATCACATCCTCAATCAGCCTGAATTTGAGAGCACTCATTCGGCTCGTGAAGCGGTTGAAGTTCTCGAAAACGGAGTGGCCCTTAAACGCATCATCATCAACACCGGAAGCGAAGCAGGGATTGATGTCATCATCGGTGAAGAGAATCCCCAGGAAACCCTGCGGCCCTATTCCGTCGTCCTCACCCGCTACGGCATCCCCGGTGAAGCAACCGGCGTCATTGGCACAGTTGGGCCCACTCGCATGGATTACACTGGCGCTATCTCCAGCGTCCGCTATCTCGCCAATTTCCTCAGCGAGCTACTCACCGCACTAGGCGAAGAACGACCCTAAGTCTGCATGACCACTAAACGCGATTATTACGACATCCTGGAAGTTGGCCACGAGGCCTCCGAAGAAGACATACGCAAAGCATTCCGTAAGAAAGCCTTAGAGTTCCATCCAGATCGGAACAAAGACACGGATGCCGCTGAAAAATTCAAAGAGGTAAACGAGGCCTACCAAGTTCTCACTGACCCTGAACGTCGACAGCGCTACGACCGCTTCGGTCACGCTGGGGCCACTAACGGTGGTGGCGGTGCAAGCGGCTTCGAAGGTGCCGACGTATTCGGAGGATTTGGTGACATCTTCGACGCCTTCTTCGGCGGGGGGCAACGTGGAGGGAGAACTCGCGCACGTCCAGGTCGCGATCTCCAAACGAACCTGACTGTCGCCTTTGAAGAAGCCGTCTTCGGTGTCATCAAAGAAATTGAGATAACCCGCACGGAGAGATGCTCTCGATGCGAAGGCTCCCGCAGCGAGCCTGGGCACCAACCCATTACCTGCTCCAACTGCAAAGGCTCAGGCCGCGTACGGCGTGCTCAACGCAGCATGTTCGGCCAATTCATGACCGAAGCTGAATGCAACGTATGCAATGGCACCGGGTCCCAAGTAAACCAGCCCTGCACTCAATGCAAAGGAGTTGGCCAAGAACGAACCAGGCGCAAAATTCAAGTCCAGGTTCCAGGGGGCGTTCCCCATGGTGCGAACCTCAACCTTCGTGGCCAAGGCGACGCTGGCGAAATGGGTGGCCCTGCAGGCGACCTATACGTCGGCATGCGCGTCCAGCCTCACGCTTTCTTTGAGCGTGAGAACTACGACATTCTCTACACTCTAGACATTTCCTTTCCCCAGGCCGCCCTTGGCATAGAACTCGACGTTCCAACGCTCGAGGAACCACGAGCGCTCAAGATCCATTCCGGCACGCAAACCGACGAAGTATATCGCATCAAAGGGCAAGGTATTCCTCACCTCGGGCGCGAAGACCGCCGTGGAGATCAACTCGTCACTATTCGGGTGGCAACTCCAAAAAAACTGTCCAGTCGCCAACGCGAGCTCCTCGAAGAACTCCAGCGCTCCTTCACCGACACTACCAGCTAATGCCAAGTGCCATTCGGCGCGGCTACGCCTACCGCCTATCACCTCTCGGATGTAGCCTATACAAATGCCTTCAACAAAAGACTGGATAGAGTTCAAAGTCGAAGTCCCGTTTGAATTCGTAGAGCCCATCGCCGAATTATTCCGTAGGTTTGGCAAAGGTGGAGTTGCCATTGAGGAAGCAGGTGGGTGGAACCCTGACGAAGGCGAGATGCGCCCAGAGCGGCCTAACGCGATTCTCCGCACCTACATGCCCCAAACTCCTGGGTATCGCTCCAATAGAGAGATGATTCACATCGGCGTTGAGCTCATCTCTAAGCTCACCGACGTCTCGCCACTGGAAGAGCGTGACATCGCAGAGCAAGAATGGGAGGAGGCCTGGAAAGCTCACTTCACTCCTCTACGCATCGGTAAGCGCTTGCTTGTCCAGCCTCCCTGGCGACGCGGTGAAGAAGGTCCCAACGACATCGTCATCGAGATTGACCCCGGTCTAGCATTCGGCACAGGCCATCACCCAACCACTCATCGAGTCCTTGAAGCCATGGAGCGCCTACTGGAACCAGGGCAAAACGTCCTTGATGTCGGCGCAGGCTCTGGCATCCTTACCGTCGGTGCCGCGAAGCTCGGAGCAGGCAAGATCATTGGAGTAGAAATCGACTCAATTGCCCTCAAAGCTGGCCGAGCTAACCTCCGTTCCAACGGAATCTCAGGGGCCGCTCGCTTCTACGCTGGTTCCCTACCCAATGACCACGTCCCCGAAGGCTGGGCCGATCTGGTGCTTGCCAACGTCAACTCCGTCGCTCTCACCAATCTCGCCACGGAACTCGGCCGTGCCATCAAATCAGGTGGCTGGCTCGTCGCCGCAGGCATTCTCACCGAGCGCCAACAGGGGGTCGAAGACGCCTTCACTGCAGCGGGTATAGCAATCTCCGAACGTATCTACGATGACGACTGGGTAGCTCTAATCTGCTCCACAACCTAACGCTAGGGCGCAGAGCGCCTAGCGGCCTTTGGTGCGGTGAGGGAATCCCATGAGTTGCAGTGAATGCACTTGAGAATCACACATCCATCAGCTAACGCAGAGCGTGGGAATAACCTGGGGCGTAACATGCGCGACACCAACCATCGCGGAGGCATCTCTTGGTCAAGCTACAACTCAGTCTCGCGTTCAGCCCGAACCCTCGCAGCAAGCCCATCCTGGACGGCGTTGTAGAGCCCGAAGGCATTGAACTCTTATGCTCACATGTACCGCCAGGGGAGCTTTTCCATCGACAACTCACTCACCAGGAATTCGATGTTTCAGAGATGTCCATTTCTTCCCTACTGATGATTACCGCTCAAGGCAATCGTGATTGGGTTGCGTTGCCCATTTTCACCACTCGTCACTTCTTCGGCACGCAAGCCATTGCCCGCAATGCCGCAGGCATCGAAACCGGCGACCAACTCAAAGGTAAACGTGTTGGCGTCAACGAATACCAGCAGACTGCGGCCCTCTGGTCTCGCGGCTTCTTCCATCATGAATATGGAGTTGCCGCACAGGACGTCGAATGGTGGATGGAGCGGACGCCTGCATACTCACACGCCGGTGCTGTTGGGTTCCAAGCTCCTCCAGGCGTCGCCCTCAAATTCATCCCTGAGAATAAGAACATGGGCCAGATGATGATGGACGGAGAGTTAGATGCCATACAGCATTACTTCTGGGGTGGCGGCGGGATTAATCGCAGCAACATAGACTTAGCCAAGCAATCGGGAATGCATTACATCTTCGGTGATCCACAGGAAGAAGCAACTCGCTATTACAATAAGACCGGCATTTTCCCTTTCAACCACACAGTTATCGTTCGCCGATCAATTTATGAAGCGCACCCTTGGATTGGTCGCAACATCCTAGAAGCGTTCCAGAAGGCCAAGGAGCTTCACTACAACGAGCGCCGGGAAGCCACTCAGCCTTGGCTGGACACTGGTGTCATGGCCTCAGCAGCCAAGAAGAGTATGGACACTGATCTTTTCCCTTACGGTCTCGCCGCCAACCGCATGGTCATTGAGACTGCGATGCAATATTCGACAGAGCAAGGCCTCACTCCGAGAGTTCTCACCCCTGAGGAAATCTACGCATCCAATCTCCTCGATACCTAGTCAATCGTGGCGCAACACGTCCGCCGTCGATAGCAGAGACCCTTGAAAACATACCCCTGGCCGTCTACAACTCTATGAGATAATGCGATTGTGTCGAAATAACGTTATTCTTTAGCTACTGAATCCCAGCAATTATCGGCCAAAAGGCCGTCTATCCGGTATATTTAGGAACAGATCTTATGCTAGCAACTGTCGGAGTTTTCACCGCCTCGTTCCTCGTTGGCATCCTATATGCGAGTTTCGCGGAATGGGTGATCCACAAGTACATGATGCACCGTCCGATTTTCGGGTATAGTCACTTCTATAAGGCTCACGCCCAAGTACATCACGCCAAATACCAAGCCAATGAATCCTACTTCCTTGGCGACCGCCCACCTGTTGATCTCACCTTTGCCCCTTGGGCCATGCCCTTCCCTACACTATTCCACGCGCCCTACCTGATTGCCATCGGTATCTGGGTAAGCGTCCCTATGGCACTCGGCCCAGCGTTTGCCTTCATGGCGTACCAGGCTGTTTACGAATACTTTCACTTCTGTATGCACGTGCCGAAGGGTCGTTGGTTCGAGAGTAACGCGATTTTCAAGTACATGAATGAGCACCACTACCAGCACCACAAGAAGGCCAGCTCTAACCTCAACGTTGTGCTGCCACTTGCAGATTTAATCCTTAGCAGCAAACAGAAGTTGGCAAAACCCATGGCGGCTCAACCAGAGCCCCAGTTGGCCAAAGTCGCGTAAATCTGCGGGGAAATCCAATCCGAGAATAGAGTCGAAGCCTGTTACTCGGGCTTCGGCTCACGGATCATGAGCTCGGCAAGCGCCTCACGGGGCGGTAAGCCATCGAACAACACGCGGCACGTCAGCTCCGTAATTGGCATCTCTACACCGTAAGCACGTGCCATCTCTCTTGCCGCTGCCGCAGTCGTCACCCCTTCAGCAACCTCTCCTCCGAGTGAATCGATTGCCTGCTGAAGTGACCTACCCTCAGCCAGCGCAATACCCACTCGATGATTGCGCGATAGGCCGCTGAACGCAGTCGCCATCAAGTCACCCAAACCAGCGTTACCCATAAGAGTCGCCGGCTGCGCACCTGCGGCCACACTCAGTCGAGTTATCTCGGCCAATCCTCGCGTCAGGAAACTCGCTTTTGCGTTATCGCCAAGGCCCATCCCGTCGATAACTCCCGCGCCGATTGCGATGATGTTCTTCAGCGCACCGCCCAACTCCACACCAATCAAGTCCGTATTCGTGTAGACGCGAAACGTCGTCGAATTCAGCAGTTGCTGCGCCTTGCGCGCAACGCTCTCATCAGCCGATGCCACCACTGTTGAAGTAGGCAGGCTCTGAATCACCTCGCGAGCCAAATTCGGCCCTGACAACAAAGCCAAACGTAAAGCAGCCTCGGGAAGTTCTTCCGCCAACAATTGAGTCATCGGCTTACCAGACCCCTCTTCAATCCCCTTCGTCGCGCAAATCACTAAAGGCTCAAGGCCTATAAACGGCCGCGCGCGCCGAGCGTTCTCGCGCAGCGTACGACTAGGCACCACAAACAGCACTGCAGTCGCATCACCAAGGCTCTTGGCCCAATCGTCTGACACCGACAACGAAGCGGGGAATTCCACGCCAGGCAAGCGAGGAGTTTCTCTCGCGCCTGCGAGCGCCAACGCCTCACTAGGAGTTCTCGCCAGCAACCGAACTTCGATCCCCCGGCGTGCCATGATCACCGCCAACGTAGTACCCCACGTAGTCGTACCTACCACTGCTACCGGACCTTGCGGACGTATGTCTGTAACCATGAGCGCAAGAATACCACCGACCCGCACTTACGCCATTCCTTACATGCAAAGTGTCAAGAAATTTCCTTAGTCCAGCGAATGGAGTTCCCGCATGCGAGCGATACCTCGAGCAACGCTAACCTTTCCCGTATCAATGAGCGCGGGAGAATCAATCAGTCAACACTCAAAGGCCTCAAAATTCGAGGTTCTGTCTCGCGCAACACAATCAACAATCTCCCTAAAATAGGCAAGTACCGTTAGATTAGCTAATCCCTCCTACAATTCCACAGCCGCATTAACTCAGGACAATACCACTCTATGCAGTTGCGCAGTCACCAGCAGGAAATGCTCGACATCGTTCAGCGCATCAAAGCAGGAGCCCCTATCAGGGACGTCTACGCGGCAGTCACACCTGGTGCTGGCAAAAGCTGGCTACCTGTCATCGCGGCCACAGAGCTCATCCCTACCATAGCCGACAAGATCTGCTGGATCGTCCCGCGAACTAACCTTGCCCGCCAGGCTGAGGATGTATTCGCCAACAACAATGCGATCCAAGAGCTCTTACCCCATAAACACCTCATCCGCCTAGCTCGCAACGAAACTGACCCCACTCGTGGACTCTCTGGCTACGTCAGCACCTACCAAGCCATCGGGATGGACGCCAAAGGCCAGCATGCCCAGGAGTTCCGCAAACACCGCTATATTCTCGTACTTGATGAGCCTCATCACATAGCGGACGAAGCGCAGTGGCCAGAGCGCCTCGCACCTCTCGTTGAGAACGCAGTCCTACGAATATTCATGAGCGGCACCTTTGAACGACACGACCGGCGACGCATCGCATTTCTGCCGTACAAAAAAGAGTCCTCCGGCGACTACCCGGACCTCGATAACGACACCACAGGCAAATCGGCCTACATAGAATACGGTCGAGAGCGAGCCATCGCTGAAGGCTCGATAGCCAACCTTATCTTTCGTCGCCACGATGCCGGAGGGCTTGCCTGGGAGACATCAGAAGGCGAACATAAAACGTTCGACTCTTTCACAGATGCCGTTGGCAAGGATGCAAAAGCTGCGCTCTGGACCGCCCTCACTCAGAAATACGCCTTCGATCTTCTCGCTCGTGGCCTCGATAGCTGGCTCGGTTTCCGGCAGCTAAATAAATGGGCGAAGCTCCTTGTCGTAGCTCACAGCCAAGCCCGCGCTGAAGAGCTTAACACTCATCTCCTGGAGATGGGTGTTGTCTCAGACATCGCCATCAGCAACGACTCACCTGCCGCCAGCAAAGCCATTGATCGATTCAAAGGCTTACGCAAACCACGACTCGACGCTCTCGTGACTGTTCAGATGGCCTACGAAGGCATGGATGTCCCTCAAATCAGTCACGTCGTCTGTCTCACCGGGATCCGCAGCAAGCCATGGCTTGAGCAATGCTTTGCCCGTGCTGCTCGCACCTATAGAGGCAAGAGCCACGGCTATATTTGGGTACCTGACGACCCGCTCTTCCGCAACGTCTACGAGCAGATTATCGATGAGCAGGACAAAGGCGCTTATCGCCCACCAGAAGCGGAAGAAGCCTTCATTCTCAATTGGACCAACCAGTCGGTAGTGGAATCTCGCGAAGTTCCCTTAGGTCTCGGCATCATCCCGCTGGACGCCAGCGTAGGAGCTGAAATCAATTCCGACCTCACGGGTGCGACCTTAACCGCAGAGCAAACCAACCTCTTCGCCAGCATTGCCTACGAAGAAGGAGTATTTGGGCTCGCCCCCATCCAGGTTCAGGCGCTCATCATTGAAGGCCAGCTGCCTTACTCTACTGGCGTCAGTCTTGACCAGGTACGCAAGATGCAGGAACGATTCGCCAAAAAGAATCGCGCGAAACTAACGAGCGCCGCACCTGCAGCCCCTGGAACGTTACGCCCGTCTGATGCTGAACAGAAGTACCGCGATCGGATTTCAAGCTGGATCAAGAAGCACGCCTACAGGCGCTGGCCAGGTGAAACCAAAGATACCCGCACTAGGCGCGCCGCTTATATCAAAACCGTCAACGCTACGCTTCTCCAAGCCTTCGGTCCGCGCGACCGATTACGTATAGAAGGCCTTGTAGCACTCTGGAGCCACGTGCAGCGCTACTTCCCTGCCAACTAACACCTAAGTCCCATGACTTTCTACCGGCTTTGGCGCAACCCTACGCGCCCCGTTCCTTAACTTCCTTCGACATGCGCGCTCCGATTTCCGCTGTTGCCAAGATTCCTAGGTCCTCGCCTGACCGCAAGCGGACCGCCGCTCCATCGGCCTCTGCCTCTTTATCACCAACCACCAACATGTAAGGCACCTTCATCATCTGCGCATTACGAATCTTCGCGCCCATCCGTTCATTTCGAGCATCGACGTGCACCCGCAACCCAGTCATCGCCAACTCATTACGCACCTTCTCAGCATGCTCAACATGGCGATCCGCGATTGGAATCACCTCCGCCTGCACTGGTGCCAGCCATAGCGGAAACGCCCCTCCGTAATGCTCCACTAGCACACCGAAAAATCGCTCCAATGAGCCGAATAGCGCACGGTGCACCATATAAGGCCGATGCTGCGCACCATCCTGCCCCACGAAATTAAGGTCAAATCGCTCAGGCAAGTTGAAGTCGAACTGCACTGTTGAGCACTGCCATGACCGGCCGATTGCATCTTTGACTTTTATGTCCAGCTTCGGGCCATAGAACGCGCCGCCGCCCTCGTCGACCTCATAGTTCACGTTCATCCGATCTAGCGCGCGGCGCAGTGATTCTGTCGCGTGCACCCAATCCTCGTCGCGGCCCACCGCTTTCTCAGGTTTAGTGCTCAGGTACACATCATAATCGGTGAATCCGAACGTCCCGAGAAGGTCGAATGCAAAGTCCAGCACGCCCACAATTTCGTCCTCTACCTGGTCAGGACGACAGAAGATATGCGCGTCATCCTGGGTGAAGCCTCGGACACGGAGAAGCCCCTGGAGCACTCCGCTACGCTCGTAGCGATACACGGTCCCCAACTCTGTCAGTCGCATCGGCAACTCACGGTATGAGCGCAAGGATGAAGTGTAAACCTGGATATGGAACGGGCAGTTCATAGGCTTAGCAAAGTACTCCTGCCCTTCAACATCCATCGAGTCGTACATGTTCTCGCGGTAGAAACCCAAATGACCTGAGGTCTCCCAAAGCGTCGATTTCCCAATGTGCGGCGAATACACGAATTCGTATCCCCGCTTGTCGTGCTGGTCACGCCATTCTTGCTCCATCAGCGACCGCACCCGGCCACCCTTGGGATGCCAGATCACCAGCCCTGGGCCAACCTGGTCCGATGTCGAAAACAAGTCAAGCTCACGGCCAATCTTGCGGTGGTCGCGCAGAGCCGCCTGCTCAAGCCGCTCTAGGTGATTGTCCAGGGCTTCCTGTGACTCCCAAGCCGTGCCATAGATGCGTTGCAGCATCTCGTTGCGCTCGTCCCCGCGCCAATAAGCTCCGGCCACGTGCATCAACTTGATTGCCTTTATCTCGCCCGTCGACGGCACGTGCGGCCCGCGACACAAATCCTCGAAATCGCGATGCCCGTACGACGTCAGCACTTCCCCTGCAGGGATACCTTCGATGATTTCAAGCTTGAACGGCTGCCCAGCAAACCTTCTCTTCGCATCGTCGCGGGAGAACTCGGCCTGAACGAATGGCGCATCCGACGCAATTGACTCGCGCATCAACGCCTCAAGTTGCTCCAAATCTTCCGGTGTGAATGGACGGTCTACATGGAAATCGTAGTAGAAGCCATCATCGATAGCAGGCCCAACTGCGAACTGAGCACTCGGGAACATGCTTTGCACTGCCTCCGCCATCACATGCGCCGCTGAATGCCTGATACGGAGCCTCAACTCATCGAGGTCCCGCTCCGCTTGCGTTCGTTCTTTTACTGGCATCTAATTCTTCCCTTTTTAAGCTGACTCAGGCACTTGCCCAGTTCCGCCTAGTGTACGAACAGGAAAAAGGGGCGCACCAAGCGCCCCTTAGGTCTATCTCAGCGAAACGTAGGCCCTGCTTTAGGAGGCCCAGTTAACGGCCATCCCATCCTAGTAATCATCACCAGCAATATATGTATCACCTCTAGATTCTACCACCCCGCCCACACGCCAATCGCCCACACGCCAATCGCCAATCGCCAATCCCAGCATCGCCGCATCATAGAAGCCCTGTCCCACATTCCCAAGCCAGATAATCAGCTAAGTCAGCTTGATCCCTTCGGGCAAAGTTCAAGAGTTACAAGGGCCAACATTAGGGGCGAGATGCCCCTCCCATTCACGTCCGAGCCCGGAGGCGTAAACTATCACCATGAAAGCCGTCTATAACGAAGCTGCAAACCTCGCTCGCCAGAACCGTGAGTTCGTCCTTGCCACTGTCGTCAATACCAAAGGCTCCACTCCTCAGAAGCCTGGTGCTAGTTTGCTAGTACGCGCCGACGGCTCCACCGTGGGCACACTCGGCGGAGGCTGCGTTGAAGGTGACATTTGGTTCGCCGCGAAAGAAGCGCTGCGTGAGCACACTGGCCCCGTCTTTAAGGACTATTACCTCAACGAAGACATCGCTGCTCGTGACGGCCTCGTCTGTGGTGGCTCTATGTTCTTTTATATCGAGCCTTTCGAGAACTCCGCGGAGGTAAGTTCGCTATCCGACGAGATTGAACAAGCCTTCGAGGGCGGTAATTCCTTAGCCATTGCCACAGTCGTTCATCCTGCTGCAAAGAACGGCCTCGACGCTAATGCCCGCATCGTAGTTCACGATGACGGCACTACCGTCGGCACTCTCGGCACCCCTGAAGCCGATACAATCGCGACCGAAACAGCTAAAGCTGTCATCCCAATGGGCAAATCCGAGCACGTCGTCACAGCTGAAGGTGACGAGATATTCGTCACGGGCTTTACCTCCCCTGCAACTCTCGTCCTAGTCGGCGGAGGTCATGTTAACCTTCAGGTCGCCAAAATTGCCCAGATGCTTGGCTTCCGCATTTTCGTTACCGACGATCGCCCTGAATTCGCCAACCGCGAACGCTTCCCCATGGCCGAGGAAACCAGCGTCGCTCCCTACAACAAGGGCCTAGATACCTTCCATATCACCAAGAATACCGCCATCGTGATTGGCTCGCGAGGCCATCATTTCGACGATCTCGCTACCGAGCTTGCCGTCCGCACACCCGCCACCTACGTCGGCCTGCTCGGCAGCAAGCGCAAGACAATCATGATTTACGAGGCTCTGCTTAAACGCGGCATTACCTCGGAGCGCCTTAAGCAGGTCCACTCCCCGGTCGGCCTTGACCTGGGAGGCCGTAATCCTGAAGAAATTGCCGTGAGTATCATGGCCGAGATCATCGCCTTCCGCCATAACCGCCCCGGTGGATCAATGACAATCGAAGCCGAGCAAATCGACCGTCTCGTTGCCAAGCTCGCCACCAACTCGCCGAAGTCCGCAATTTAGCAACCAACCGCGAATCACTCCCATTGCGCTTATCATCACGCCACCGGTGGATCGGCAATTGATTCGTGGTCCAGGGGAATGCCGAGAGTGATTCATTCATGTCTAAGCCTGGAAGTTTCAAGGGGAAAGTAAAATGAATTTCGACCTGACGAACCGTGTCGCAATCGTTACGGGAGCATCACAAGGCCTTGGTAAAACCATCTCAATCGAGCTCGCCAAAGCAGGCGCCAATATTATCGCGGTCGCTCGAGAACCAGAAGACGTTACCTTCGGACGCAGCCGGCCCCACGCCTCTGTTCAGGAAGTCCTAGATACTGTAAGGGCACTCGGCCGCGATGCTATTGGTATCACCGCTGATGTTCGCGACAACACAGAGGTTGAAGGAATGGTCGAGTCAGCCCTCTCCGAGTTCGGGAAAATCGACATCCTGGTCAACGTGGTTGGCGGTAGCTGGGGTGAAACCTTCAAGGCCGGTCCCATGATGGAGCTCAACGCCCACGACCTCATCGAAGCCTACCGCGTCAATGTCGTAACCATGTTCCAGTGCAGCACCGCTGTAATCCCTGTCATGAAACGCCAGGGCAAGGGCACC
The DNA here is from genome assembly GCA_937901475.1 of uncultured Dehalococcoidia bacterium. Classification (GTDB taxonomy): domain Bacteria; phylum Chloroflexota; class Dehalococcoidia; order Lucifugimonadales; family Australimonadaceae; genus CALGTL01. The sequence continues at coordinate 29,526 of CALGTL010000020.1, read as the reverse complement.
ATTATCAATATCGCATCGGTCGCGGGGCAATCGCCCAGCATAGATTCCCCCGCATACGGAGCCGCGAAAGCAGGCGTCATTAACATGACCATGTCCATGGCCGCAGCTTGGGGACCAGAGGTGCGAGTCAACGCCGTTGCAGTTGGTGGGATTGAAACACCCCATCGCCCACGCTGGAACGAAAACTCCACCGCCGCCTACGGTCCTGGCAGTTCTTCGGCTCTCGGCAGGTTGGGCATGCAGGAAGAACACGCCGGCACCGTCGTCTGGCTAGCATCCGATTATGCCGGTTACATCACCGGCACTACCATTGATGCCAACGGGGGCGCCCGGCGATGACCAGGCTACCTGAAGCTAAAAGTGAAGATTTCGGAGAAGAACTCCAAGCAGATTTCGATGCCGTCCACGCCATTGGCAAGCCTCAAGGGCCAGGTTCGGTCACCATTCACAGCCCTGAGCTCGCCCGCCTACGGCTACCCGTCAGCGGCTATGTTCGCTGGAATATGGATATCGAAGCCCAGTACACCGAACTTGCCATTCTCGTCGCCGCGCGGGCCCTAGATTGCGCCTACATCTGGAACGCTCATGCCGTCGTCGCAGCCGATGTAGGTGTCAGCCAAGCACTTGTAGATGCCTTACGCGATGATAAGCCGTTGCCCGTTGAACCAGCCGCTCAAGCGGCACTAACGAACTTCGGCTTGGAGCTCATCCGCAGCCATAGAGTCGCTGATGCCACTTATAAAGCAGCCCATGATGCCTTCGGCACCAAAGCTCTTGTCGAATTGACGTACCTGATGGGCCACTATGCCCAAAACGCGATGCTGGTCGCCGCTTTCGATGTCACCTTGCCCGAGAAGCTCAATGCTCCGGTACTCCCCGTCTAGCGATGCCCACTAAAGTCCTTCACCAGCTACGGGTCGCCGCAGTCCTCCTAGCGGGAGGAGAGTCTTCCCGCATGGGAGAGAGCAAAGCCTTGCTGCCCTGGACAACTGGAGAGCCTCTTGTCGCCTACCACGTTCGTGCTCTACACCAGGCAGGCTACTCCCCGATCATCGCCGTCCTTGGCCATGCCCCGGAGGAAATTAATAAAGCCCTTCCCAAAGACATAGATATAACCGTTGTGGTGAATCAGCACTATGCATTGGGTCGCTGCTCTTCAATCGTCACCGGCGTCTCCCAGATCGCAACCCCGGACATCGACGCATTCGTCATAGCTAGCGTCGACCAGCCAAGGTCGATCGAGATGCTTCGTACCCTCCGGGAAACCTGGGAGCACGGGCAGCCATCTATCGCGATGCCTTCCTATAAGCACCGTAGCGGCCATCCTCCGCTCTTCAGCTCCACTTTAATAACTGAAGTCTTGCAGGTCACAGAAGAAGAGCAAGGCTTGCGCCAGGTCATTCGTGATTTCGACCATGACCTCCTTTTCGTAAACGTTGAAGACCCTTTGACTTTGGCGAATTTGAATACCAGAGAAGACTACGAAACGGCTCTCCGGATAGCCAAAGATTTAGCATGAAAATAGAAGCAGGTCCGTTCCTCATACGCTCTTGGGAGCTAGGCGACGAAACGGCCCTGGCTAGTAATGTCAACAACCCCAATATCACTCGCACTCTTGCCGCGCGCCAACCTCGAACCTACACGGAAGCGCATGCGAAGGCATGGATTGAGCTCTGCGCGCTGGAAGCTGACCCTGTCAACTTCGCCATCGCCTGCGGATCTGACGTCATCGGCAGCATTGGTCTCACGCTCCAGAGAGGTGCACGACGGCAGTCTGCCGAAGTCGGCTTCTGGATAGCTGAAGATTATTGGGGTAAAGGCATCGCCACTAAAGCCTTACAGGCATTCAGCGAATATGCCTTCGCCCAATTCGGCCTACTTCGACTTCACGCCTACGTCTTTGATGGCAACGACGCATCGATCCGTGTACTCCAAAAGGCTGGCTACACCTACGAAGGCACGCTCAGTGCCAGTATCACCAAAGACGACCGCATAATCGACGAACTCGTCTATTCCCTCGTTCGCCGCTGAAACTATAGTCCAAAAGGCGAAGTTCCTGAGATAGACAGCCTGTCTCGCAGTACACTATGACCCGAAGACTGCCAAGAGGACAGCGCCGCTCACTGAAAGCAAGATGCCCATCACTACGCGCAGGTTAATTACCTCAAGGTGACGATTCAGTGTCCAGGAGAAAATCAATGTGAACACAGCGCCTGTACGCATCAGCGGCGTAACGACCGCCACGGGAGCGACAGCCAGGGCCATAAATCTGAACATTTGCGCCAAAAACACAAATGTTCCTGCACTCAGGAACAAACGCACCGTGGACGGATGCATCGCCGCGATTAGCCCGCGCCGTGCTGGGTGAACCAGTGTGAGAACCAGCACTGCCGCTGCTGCCGAGTAAGCGACTAAGCCGCCGAAAATTGCCACCCCTTCGATATCCCCTAACGCTGCCCTGATTAGGATTGGGCTCGTCCCGTAAGCGCCGATCGTAGCGAACGCTGATAGGTAACCCTCCACCTGCCTAAGCTGGAAGGGGGGCTCCTGCTCGCTGATAGACCGTCCGCTCGGTGGAGGGGGTGAAGTCTTCGAGTTCCTCTGCACCATGATTGTCGGCCCGATGATGATTAGCACGATGCCAAATGCCATGATTCCTGAAATCGTTTCCCCCAAGAACACGAATGCAATTAATACCGCATAGGGCACCGTCAACGCCTGGACCGATGCCGCGCGGGTAGCTCCTATCGACGAAGCAGCTCGATAGTTGAAATAGCGTCCCACGCCAAAATGCAGCACCCCTGCCGCCGAAAGCAATATGTAGCCACGTAATGCAATATCCCCAGCGTTGAACAACTGCCCTGTTGCCAACGATGCTCCCAAGAACAAGGGCACGCCCAAAAGCACCGTTACGAAAGCGCCTGCCGAAGCCGTAGCTCTTGCTAGGCCGCGACGCGCCATCACTGAATTCAAGCTGAAGCTAAGCGATGAAATTAGCGCCAGCGCAACCCCAAGCATTAGGACACAATCCCATCGGCAACCAGCTCGGCCACTTGAGTGTTTGTCAGCCCCAACTGTTGAACCAACACTTCGACCGAATGCTCCCCCAAGTCCGGTGGGCTGCTTGAAGTAACTGTTGGTGTACGAGAAAGCTTAATTGGGTTGCCCGCGAAACGGACTGGCCCCAGCGTCGGATGATCTATCTCCACAAACATACCTCTCTCATTCACCTGTGGGTCTTGAGCTACTTCGGCAATGTTTTGCACCGGCCCTACCGGGATGCCCATACCACTCAGCAGCTCCACCCAATACTCGTTGGTCTGCTGCAACAAAGCCTCTTCAATTATAGGAATCAGTTCATCGTAGTTTTGCGTACGTCCCCAACCGGACTGGTAGCGCTCGTCGTCGATCAATTCCGGATGCTCAATGCCTGCGCAAAACAACGGCCACATCTCCGTCGACCCCCCCATAATTGCCACTACTAGATGTCCATCTGCAGTCTTGAATGCCTGGAAAGGCGTCGAGCTCGGATGCCGAGTGCCGATTCGTTCTGGAATTTCCCCCAGCGTGAAGTAGCGAGTGAATGCATTCTCCATGATTGCCACCTGGCAATCGAGCATGGAAATATCGATGTACTGTCCCTTATTGGACTTCTCACGCTCCAGCAGTGCGCCCTGGATAGCAACAGTCGTGAACAGCGCCGCCGTGATATCACCGATGCTCGCACCAGGCCGTACCGGGCCCCGACCAGGCTCTCCCGTGATACTGAGCATTCCGCCCATTCCCTGCACAATGACATCCAGCGCAGGGCGGGAGGCGTACGGGCCCGACTGACCAAACCCCGAGATGGATGCCATCACCAATCGAGGATTGCATGCCTGCAGGGTCTCGTACCCCAGTCCAAATTTTTCCATCGTCCCTGGTCGAAAATTCTCTACCAGCACATCTGCTCGCCCCACAAGGTCCAGCAGCAACGCTGCGCCTTTCGGCTTCGTTAGGTCAATTGCGACCGAACGCTTATTGCGATTGATACTCATGAAATACGAGCTGAACGCCCCTGGTCCTTGCCCTGTAGCGGCTACCTGGTTTCCATCGGCATCCGTCGTCAAAAAAGGCCCATTGCCTCTGGCAGGGTCGCCCACTTCCGGTTGCTCAATTTTGATTACATCAGCGCCGAAATCAGCGAGTAGCATCGTACAGAAAGGACCCGACAGAATGCGGGTCAGATCAAGAACAGTCAGGCCGGCGAGTGGACCGGGCATAGCAGGCACCTCAAGTACAGGGAATCAAACTCGCGCATTCTATCTGGCAATGTTACACAGCGCGGTGGAACCGATTACCTATCGTTAGACCGTCGTACCGATCCAGGAATGAAGTCACGCCTAAACGCGCGGGTCGAGCTTGCGGGCCAACGACCGTGGGTTTGGCAACAAACCACCAACGAATGCGAGTACAGCAATGCCTGTCACAAAAACAGCCACGTTAGGGGCAAAATAACCAGGAAAGCCGAGAAGAGTCAGAGCCACTGACGCCAAAAGAAATCCAATTCTGCCCAGGCCCACCACCCGCCTCCGGACTACAAGCAGACCGATGAGTCCTCCCGCTAGCGGTGCTAACCCAAAAGCCAACAACAGTATTTCAATCTCTCCCATTGTCACGAACCATGCAACGAATACGCCGTTCAGTGTGCCCAGGCCCAAGACCAAAATAGATGCCCCTAGCACGCTCGCATCGCGATCCGCAATCATCTCGCCGCGTAGGTACCCCATGGGCACAGCGAAAGCCAAGCCCAAAACCAGCAGGATCACGCCGAAAAGAATTATTGCTTCCATAGGTCTCTAGAGTAGCAGGCTAGCTTCCCTAAAGAAGCAGGCCGTCGTCCGCCCGTAACATGTACTTACGCAGCAACAGCACTGGCGGCCCACCGTGGCTCAGCAGCTCATCGTGAAAAGCTTTCAACGAGTACGCAGAGCCCTGCTCAGCCTGCCAGTCAGCCCGTAGCTTATAGATAAGCATTTTCCCCAGGGTGTAGTTCAGGTACCCGGGGTCGAACGTCCCTCGAAGCGCTTCCGTCTTCGCAGGCAGTTCCTCCATGAATGCCTGTCCCTGGAAAAACCTCTCCGATTCGGCCAACGTCTGCCCTCGTGTGTGCATGCGCAACGAGCACAGCAAGCGACACACTCGCACCAGCGCCTCCTGCGCCATGGCAAGTTGCAGCTTGGGATCCCCATTTCCATAACCGGCCTCTAGGAACATCTCCTCGCAGTAGTGCGCCCAGCCCTCCCAGAATGAATAGGCACCAAACACCTTTGATACCGCCGATGGTGCCTGTGCGTGCCGCAAAAAGTGAACGTAATGGCCTGGGTAAGTCTCGTGAATGGAGATGATTTTCAACGTAGCGTAGCCGAAATTCGAAAGCCACTGCTCCGTCTGCTCGACGGACCAGTACGTCTCGGCTGGAGTCACGTAGTAAAACGACTCCGTCGCGACTTCCTCGAACGGCCCAGGGCCATCCATCGCGGCAAACGCCCAGCGCATAAAAGCAGGAGTCTCTCGCACCGCAGCGCGAACCTCAGACACCACCGATGCGATATCGTGGTCGATAGTGAAGCTGCGAATCTCCTCCAGCATTTCACGCGTTTCGTCAATCAACTTGTCGGCGGCCGGGTGATCCTTAGTGACGATAGCGATAGCATCCGCTAATGATTTTCCGGGTGCGATGCGCTCCGCCGCTTCCCGAACCAAGGCCTGGTGACGAGCCAACTCACGCTCCCCCACAGCCTCAATCTGCGCCAGCGGTATATTCACCATCTCGCCTAGACTCAACATCGTAGCGTAGCGGTCAGCACCAATAGCGAAATCATCGTTGGCCGTACTCTCTTGCGATCGCAAGTACGCAACCATTACATCAATAGCTTCTGCCGCATCCTCCGCTGCTCGCATAACTTCAACGCCAGCAACTATCGGTAAGTTGGCATCGGCAAACTCGGTCACATCACCGCGGTAATACCCTGCAACACCAGAATACGCCTCGATAGCTTGGCCCAGCACCGGCTTAGCGAAAGGAGGCTGCAGTAGGTCACGAACTGAATCCAGATACGCCGGTACCGCCCGCAGCAGTTTGGCCATCGAAGCCATCCGCTGCTCAATCGGTGCGTAATTCCGATCCATGTACGCAGTCGCTTCGAGTGGCCACATAAGCACCATCGGGTCACGCCGGAATGAGAGGTTCTCAGTCAACTCCCAGATTTCGTGGCGAAGCCCAAGCAGGAGCAAGTCCTTGTCGAACAACTCCTGTGGACTCAATCCATCAGGCGCAATTGTTTCGCCATCTGCCTGCGCTGCACGCAATTCAGCGACTCGCACACGGATAGACCCCAGCGTCACGGGGAGCAAAATTCCATCGTAGCTGTGAATCCCTGAAGATGCCGCCTCAGCAGGCGAAAATTTCCAGCGTTCGTCAAGCACACGCTCAACCAGCACGGCAAGCCGGGCAGAAGAATCACCTTGTGTAGTCATGCCGCGAGGTTAATGGCCGCGGTGCCTCATCGTCTACGCACGTGGATAATACGGACTCAGTTGAGAATACCTACGAATGAACCATTGCGAACACTGACTCTCGACGCCGAGCCCAGCCGTAACCATACCCAACACGAATGCAGCCATAGTTCAGTCATTTCTCATCAGGAAAACCTATTGGGTTTTGTCTAAAATTTAGGACTCGCGTCGCCACCAAAGTAACCAACCTCATCAACAAACTAGGCAAGGGCAAGCGCCCGTAATCAGAGCGATGTAACATGCCCCGCGAACGCATAAGTCAACTCGCGCCAGCAATAAGGAATTCAATGTGGACTTAGGTCTCACCGGGAAAATTGCAATCGTCGGCGGATCAAGTAAGGGCATTGGGTTAGCCGTAGCCCAATCGCTGGTACGCGAAGGCAGTCATGTCACCATTGTCGCGCGACACGGTGATGAGCTCGAAGCCGCCGCATCTAAACTCCGTGCTAAAACCCACGCGGGCGCCGTCCTCAATATCGTTGGAGACCTCTCCAATCCTAAAGACATCCTGCGTGTGTTCGATGAAACCATCGCCCGGTGGCGGCGGGTCGACATTGTCATAAATAACCTTGGGGGGCCACCTGCAGGCGAGCTTATGGACTTCAGCGATGACCAATGGCAGTCGGCTTTCGATCTTAATTTCTCCAGTGCCATGCGCATGAACAGGCTCGCCCTTCCCGGTATGATTGAACGTGGCCACGGCAGGATCATTGCCGTGCTCTCCAAGGCAATCAAAGAGCCCGAGGACCGACTTGGCCTATCCACTGTCGCCCGATCGGCACTGTCCTCTTACTCGAAGCTGCTAGCCCAAGAGGTCGCAGGAAACGGCATCACCGTCAACAATGTACTACCCGGCTCCGTCGCTACAGAACGACTACGCTCTGTCATCGCTGTGCAGGCCACAGCCAATAACCGCACCATAGATGAGCAGGAGGCTTTCCGGCTTGCCAGCGTCCCTGCTGCTCGCTTCGGTGACCCATCAGAACTCGGAGACCTTATCGCATTCCTTGCATCAGACCGCGCCGGTTTCATCACCGCCCAGAACATCGCTGTAGATGGCGGCCAGATAAAAGGACTCTCCGCCTAGTTCGGCACGACCAATCAGCAAATCAAGGAGAGGGAGGTGGTGCAACCAAGGCTGCGGGCCTGCCTTCCCGTGATTGTTCTTTCAAAAGATCCTCGGAATGACCTTTGGTATGTCACTCACATAAAATGTACCGATGAGCGGGTTCGCATCACTCTAAGGTCACAAGAACTCAGGGGGTGACCTCTCAAGCGAATTGGCCGAAACAGACCAGGAAGCCGCTTTAATAATCCCTGCTCAAAGATCTGCAAAGCCTACCGGAAGGAATTCTGGTACCTATAGGAGTTACATTGCCCGGCCAACTATCCCCAATCGAACAGGCAGAAGCATTCCTCCAGACCTCGACCATCGACGCCTGGTTGGTCTACGACTACCAAGGCATGAACCCTGTATTCGCCGACCTCGTGCGAACTTCGGGGTTCCTCACGCGCCCCGTCTTCCTACTTATTCAGCCCGGAGTCAAACCTATAATGTTGCTGAGCGCGGTCGATGCTGGCCAAGTTCCTAGCACCGGCCTATCCATCCAGACCTACATTAGCCTCCAAGACGTGCACGATAAACTCGAATCCTTTCTTTCGCCGCTGCAAACCATCGCAATGGAATACTCACCCCTTCGCCAGGTCCCACGTGCATCTCGGGTGGACGCTGGCACTATCGAGGTTGTGCGGTCAATGGGCGTTGAGGTCGTCTCATCGGCTGAGCTCTTGCAGTACGCCACCCAGCGGTGGTCAGAAAAAGGCCTCGCTTCTCATCGGCGCGCAGTAGACCACATCAGCGCCATCGTACTCGATGCTTTCACTGAGATAGGCAATCGTCTCACCGCAGGCGTCACGGAGCACGACATCCACGAATACATCTTGGCTCGCTTCAACCAAGCCAGGCTGACAACCGATCACGGGCCTGTCGTCGCCGCCAACGCTCACGCGTCCGATCCACATTTTTCGCCTACGCTCGAAGCTAGCGCTCGATTCGCCCCTGGCGACTGGGTGCTTATCGACCTTTGGGCCAAGGAGCAAGGTCCGGACGCAATCTATGCTGATATCACCTGGGTCGCCCATATCGGTACAACCGTCCCTGAAGATCGACAGCACGTGTTCGATGTAGTCACACATAGTCGTGACGCTGCCACGGAGTTCCTACGGGAACGATTGTCCTCTGGCCAGAACGCCGAAGGTTGGGAGGTCGATGATCTCGCTCGCCGCTATATCACTGAAGCTGGCTACGGCGACTATTTCCTTCACCGGTTAGGCCATAGCCTTGGAAAACAGGTTCACTCCGGCGGAGTCAATCTCGATAGCATTGAAACTCACGACACCCGTACTTTCCTCCCCGGACTAGGGTTCACTATTGAGCCAGGCGTATATCTACCCAAATTCGGTGTCCGTTCTGAGATTAATCTCCACGTCGGGCCTTCCGGTCTAGAGGTCACCACTCCTGTCCAGCGCAGTGTCATCCTCATCGGCTAGGCCCTTTGGCAGCGCATGCTCCCATCAGAAACAGGCCCTGACGCACACAGTATTCTTCGTTACGCTACCTCAATCGCACCCTAGGGTTCATCATTGCCTGGGTGCAGTTGGTTAGATTGATTCGAGATCGAATCTACAGCAACATGGCTGCAAGCAATTCCTCTTTCGCGACGCAATGTAGCTAGCTGTGCCAGTGGCTCATCTAGTTTGCTGGCGCGAACACCTACTAGCTGATCATACGTACTACGAACAGTTACCAACTGCCGGCCCAAGACGGCGAAGCTCTCACTGAACCGCTGCCATTCCCGCTCGAAGTGGTCCATCGCCACCAGCACCTCATCGGATGCCTGTTGGAACGAGAAACTCTCCACTGATTTCCGCACCACTGCGAGCACACCGAACAAAGTCAGAGGGGAGCATGGGATCACTCGCTGTGACAACGCAGTGTCAACGAATGTGGAATCCAGCCGATTGATCTCCGCGTAAACGCTCTCACTGGGAATGAACAGCAATGCATAGTCCACGGTCCCTACGGCGGGGTCCGCGTAAGAGCCCTTCGCAACTTCCTTCACACGGTCTCGCACATCGCGCAAAAACGCCTTCTCAAAACTATCACGATCAGCCTCACTACTAGCTTCTACTAGGCGAGCGTAGTTTTCGAGAGGAAACTTCACATCCATATTGAGCGTGTAGCCACGAGGAAGCGGGAACGTAAAATCGGGACGAGAGCCGTCAGCCAGTAACTGCTGCTTGAAATAGCTCACGCCCTGGATGAAGCCTGCGGAGCGCAAAATATCCTCGGCTGCTCGCTCACCCCACTGGCCGCGAACACGACTGTTCCCTAGCGCACTTGCCATGGTGTTCGTGCGTGAATCGACATTGCGGAGAATCGTCGAAAGCTCAACGAACCCAGCCTTGTCCTCGCTACCGTTGCGCTGCACCAAATCGCCCAAACGTCCCAAGCTCTCGCGCACAATCGATAAGTCGTTCCGAACCAACTCCGCTTGCAATCCTGAATCTCCTGGCCGTTCTCGCAAACGCGCCATCAAAGAACCCAAGACCAAGCCAACGACAACACCCATACCGACAAGTAACAGTTCCATGGTCGTATGATCATAGCGACCACCAACTCGACCACGCTATAGGCTCTTGTCACAATGGGTCAGCCCATCGCCGTCACGTTACCTTGTCGAGCTCGTCTTTGACCTGCGTATCTTATTCACGGTCCAGATCACGCCAATAATCACAAGGATTTTGCGTAACATTGTGCTTCCTTTTACCTCGCGGTCTTCGGGTGATTACACGCCGCTTAACGGTAAGTCAACGCAGGGGATAGCAAATCATCATTATGACCAGACAAACCCAGCTACCAGATACTACCTGGAAGGCCTGGGCTGGTGATTGCTCCCTCGCTCGCTGAAGACACGCTCTTCGCATATTTGGAAAACACTCCCGTCGTGTAGCGTGGCGCAGGTGCAGTCCAGCCTTCCTTACGCTTCGCCAATTCCTCAGCAGAGATATCCAAATCGAGCCTACGAGCTACCACGTCCAGAACGATCTGGTCGCCGTCCTTCACAAAAGCGATATTGCCACCCAGTGCAGCTTCAGGTGACATGTGGCCCACCATGAATCCATGCGTAGCGCCAGAGAAGCGACCGTCCGTGATTAGCACCACATCGTCGCTCAATCCAGCGCCCACGATTGCCGCCGTAACGCCCAACATCTCACGCATCCCCGGCCCGCCAACCGGCCCCTCATAGCGGATAACCACCACGTCATCGGGTTTTATCTGCCCGGACTGGACAGCCGCAAAGCAATCTTCTTCGCGTTCGAATACCTTCGCCGGCCCTCGGTGATAATCGCGGTCATGCCCTGCCAGTTTCACCACGCAACCATCAGGTGCCAGATTCCCGCGCAGAATCGCAATGCCCCCGTTGTTTTTGATTGGCTTCTCGATATCCACAACAACCTTCTGATCTGCCGTCGCCACAACACTCGCCGCAATACTCCCAAACGTACCCCCGTCAACGTTCACTGCATCCGCATGACCTCGCTCGCCAGCCAATATCTGCTTGGACACCAGTCCATAGCCACCAGCGTTGTACAAATCCTCTGCAACGTACTGACCGCCAGGCTTCATATCTGCCACAATCGGGGTATTCCAAGAAATCGTGTCAAAATCATCAATAGACAGTTCGACGCCTGCCTCGCGTGCAATCGCCAACATATGCAGCACGGCATTGGTTGAGCCCGCCGTCGCCGCAACCCCCGAGATTGCATTCTCAAAAGCATCTCGGGTCATGATGTCGCGAGGCTTAATGTCTTGTTCCAGTAGTTCCATCACCAGGCGGCCAGCCTTACGGGCCTCCTCTGCCTTGGACTTGCCCAACGCTGGCACCGCATTCGCGCCCGCTGGGCTGATGCCCAAGAATTCAAGCGCCATTGCCATCGTATTCGCCGTGAACTGACCACCACATGCGCCCGCACCGGGACACGCTGCGTCCTCAACTGCCTTCAAGCGCGCGTCATCTATTTTGCCAGCGCCATGAGCTCCGACCGCCTCAAACACGTCTAAAACCGTCAGGTCTTTGCCATCTAGGCGCCCTGGCGCGATTGAGCCGTTGTAGAAAGCCAATCCTGGCAGATTTAAGCGAGCTAACGCCATTGCCCCGGCGGGCAATGTCTTATCGCAGCCTACCAATACCACCAATCCATCGAATGAATGTCCACGCGCGACCACTTCAATTGAATCAGTGATGACCTCGCGGCTAACCAGCGACCCGCGCATACCTTCGGTTCCCATCGTCACACCATCGGAAACAGAAATAGTATTGAACTCCATCGGTGTGCCGCCCGCTTGCCGAATACCTTCCTTCACATACTGCGCTAGCTCTCGCTGGTTGTAATTGCAAGGCATTGTCTCAATCCATGTGGTCGCCACGCCGATGATTGGCTTTGCCAAATCCTCGTCCGTAAAACCAATAGCCTTCAGCATTGCCCGCGCCGGAGCGCGAGATGGTCCATCGGTCATCTCGGCAGAGTGTTTCTTCAAAGGGTGACTAGGTTGAGTGGGCATGCGGCGCTCCTTCGCGAGTAGGAATACGGGGGTGATTATACGAATTAACCACCTGAACGCGTCAGCCTGGGCACACAGTAGGAGGTTCCAGGGTAAATATGAAACCCCGAAGTGCTGCTTAAAGGTGCTCTACAAGACACTTGCCAGCAGCATTGAAAGAAGCCCTCGCTCCCGTGGTGGCGAAGGACGCGTCAGGGGCAAGAAGCGTAATAGCTGTGGCCAGGGAGCCGTATAAACACCAATCGACGGAAGATGTCCCGTCGTCTCTTTATCCTACTCCCGGCCACAGCCATTGTTAGTCTTCTTCTGCGATCGAGAACGAGAGTATCAAGTACTTAGCATTGGTTGGTGCGAGAATCGCCATCAATTCAAAAGATTCCTGGCCCGCGAATTGATCTTCAATGCACTTGTTAATCGACTGCTCCATGTCCGCTGTGGATTCCAGCAAAGGGAGAACAATCACTTTATCGTCTGCTTGTGCCAAGTGGTCACCTATTCCTTATTTTGATTCCATGCATTGTGCGCTACCCCACCCTGGAAACAAGCCTTCCTCCCTGAGGAGAGGCCTAGCCCAGCAGAAGAAAAAGGGCCGCGCTCGTTTATTCTGCTTTCGAAGCATTCTAAGTTTTGTACAAACCAAGCGCGCTCGGAGCAGCGAGCTACGCATTCACGCGCTCTCCTCAGAGCGCCAAAGCCATGGAGTATAGAGTGCAGAGGAATCGCTCTCCTAGAAGAAAAGTCTCTGGGATTTCCTTAGCTTCACTCCTCCTTTTGGACAGGTAGTCGCTAAAGGAATGGTCAGCACGCTCGCCAAACTCAGCGCCAGCATCACGCCATCAACTCTGCGAACGCAAATCATCGTGAGGAGTATCCTCAACTGACCCCTCGGTATACGTCACATCAGAGTCACGAGAAGAATCAGGGAATGCGTCCCCCTCGGAGCGCTTCTCTTCGTGTATCAACACCTCGAAGTCCGCATCGATCGCGTCGCTCTTCTTCTTGCCATCCCCTCCCACATACTTCCAGCTCTTATTGATAAAGATACTCAGTAGAACCGACACCGCCACCAGGTCATCAGCTAAACCGAATGGGTGAAAATCGATGAACAAGTCCCGCGGGAAAATCATATAAATAAACGCAATGACCGGAAGCACTTTCAATCGATTCGGAACCGCCGAATGCGACATCAGAAAAGAAATCGAGAATATCCGCCGCAGGAAAAACAAGAACGCCAAATTCAATCCCCCTAAAGGCGCGCATTATATCTCCGAATACCATCACGACCTGCATACGCTATCGCCGGCGCCCCAACCCTGCTATACCAAGAGCAGCGAGCATTTTGAGGCATCTATTTGATATACATTTTTTACGGAGACGATGACTTCTCTTCCTCAGAGGCAATCAAGCCTTTGATGGCAGCGGTCGGCCCCGAAGACATGCGTGACACCAACGTCACGTTTATCGAAGGCGGTCGATTCACCATCGACAACTTCGGTGCCGCAGCCATGGTCGTACCATTCCTCGCTGACCGCCGCCTAGTGATTGTCCGAGGGCTCCTCGGCACCGTTGAAGGCCAGCGAGCAGGTAGGCGCGGGCGTAAGCTCAAAGGCGAAGGCGATGGTCCAGCCTTAAGCCTAAGTAAGCTCCTGCCCGTTCTGCCTCCATCCACTGACGTCGTCTTCATCGACGGCAAAGTCAGTGCCACCAACCCCATTCTTGTAGCCATCAAGGCGCTCGGCCCCGACCTGGTCAAGCCTCGTGAATTCCAGCTGATGCGCCGTGAATCACTCACTAATTGGATCCGCGACCGTTCCGCCATGAAGAATGCCTCCATAGAGCCCCAAGCCGTGGCTGAATTGGCCGAGATTGTCGGCTCCAATCTTTGGGCCCTAGACGGAGAGATTGAAAAACTCGCTATCTATGTCGGCGGTCGCGCCATCACCGTCGCAGATATCCATGCGTTAGTCGCAGGCAACCGTGAATCCAGTGTCTTCGAACTCGTCGATGCAATCATGGACAAGAAAGCAGCCAACGCACTTGAAGTATGCGAGCGCCTTCTAGATTCCGGTGCTACCGGCCCTTACCTCATTGCCATGATTGCCAGGCAAGCCCGCATGGTCGCCGTCGCTCAAGACCTCGCTAATCGCAAAATCCCCCAGACCGAATGGGCCCAACGCATTGGCACCTCGTCCGATTTCGTAGTTCGAAAGGCGTCCGAACAAGCGCGTCGCTTCTCCCCAGACGCAGTGCGGAGTCTCTATCGCCTCCTTCTCGAAGCAGACCTGGCCATGAAAACTAGCGACACCACTGATGCCCTCGCACTGACCGAACTCCTTGCCCAGGCAGGTGTGCTGCAAGCCACGCCACGGCCTGCAGCCTGGCACCGTTGAAAAACCAGATGCACTCGACGTCGTTATACAACGTAGCGTGTTAGAATTTAGCTTGCTACTAACACAAGCGACCGGAGAAGGGTGAAAGCGATGTTTGGACTGAATCCTTGGGAATTGGGCCTGATCCTGATGGCCATCCTGCTACTTTTCGGTGCCAAACGTGTCCCCGAAATTGGACGATCCCTAGGCAAGGGCATTCGTGAGTTCAAATCCTCCGTCGAGGGCAAAGACGAAGAGGCAGGGAAAGAAGAAGAGAAAACCGAAACTACCACCAAGTCCTAGCCTGCTTAATCAATCCATCCAAGAGAACTCTGTTCTCCCTTCTGCGTGGATTGCACTTCCTATTTTCCCTTAGCATTACCTTGACGGCTGAGTTCAGACACGCGGGGAATGAACCTGGAAACAGGCTCCGGTATCTCTACAGAGCCAAGAATAGTCTTCCTTTGAAGACACCGGTTTCGCTAAAGTGCACTGGCCAACCCTCACTCTGTCATCACGACAAAGGGGGCGATATCTCGTCGGACAGCCAGGGTTGGAGTCCTACTCTGCGGAGACGGATCGCCTCACTGGTCGCCGTGCGAACAGCATCAGAACGAACGCCATGGCACACAGCACAGCGAACGTCATGAACGCATGGGCGTAGCCGCCCGTAAAGTCGTAGATCAGAGCGGCTACTACTGGCCCTGATCCCAACGACACACCGCGGGTCATCTGTAAAACCCCAGAAATAGCTCCAAGGTTGGTACGACCAAAATAGTTGGCGAACAATAACGTCGGCATAGACAACGCGCCTCCCACCAACAACCCCGACGCGAACGAAATCGAAAATGCCTCAGTCGGAGTATCTGCGCTGAGCAAAGCAAGCATCAGACCCATCGCTAGCGCGTACTGCAGCGTAATCAGGCCACGAATGGAAACCCTGTCGGCCAGCACTCCCCAGGTGATTCCCCCTATTGTCAGGCCAATGGCAAATGTACTCACCACAGCAGCAGCAGTCCCTGCTGATATCCCCTGCTCCACGTAGTACGCCAGTTGGTGGAACCCAACTCCCGTGGACGACAGCGAATACAGCGCTCCTGACACAGCCACCAGCCAGAGAGTCGGGGAGCGTATCGCCTCCGAAAGCGTCCAGTCACCAGCATCCGCAGTTGTGGCAACACTGCGGCTTTCTACCTCTGTCGAAGCCTCCGCGCCATCCGGAGACAGCCCGATGTCCTCAGGGCGGCGTGCACCCAGTACCAGTGTTGGCACAACACCTAGTGCGATTGCCAGCACCCCGAGCGCTACCCACGCTTCCCCGATTCCGTACCTGCCGATGATTGCGGTAACAGCGACTGGTGCACTGATCAAGCCGATTGAGCCCAAACCAACGAGGAGTGCTGACGCACGCCCTCGCCGCCGGCTGAACCACTTTGCGACAGTCACTTGGTTAGGGAATTGCACGAACGCCTGCCCAGAAAGACGGACAAAGGCGTAGACAAGAATGAACATCGGAGCAATCGTCACACTCGCCAGCACGAAGCAACCTAAGCCTGTGAGCATTGCGCCAATGGGAACCACAATTCGCGAACCGTACCGATCCAGGATGCGCCCCACTAACGGCCCTGCCATCATCACACCGATACCACCGATAGTCGTCCCGCTTGCGATGACCGTCTTACTCCATCCGTACTCCTCAGTGAGCGCAGGAACGAACACGCTAGAGACTTCCACTGCCGAAGACACGCGCGACGCGTTGGCGAGCCCTGCGATAACGACAATAATCCAGCCATAGTAAAAGGGCGTTACGCGTGAAAGACGTTGAGCGAGTGCACTGATAACGCTAGCCTCCACGCTTCCAGAAGCGCAGGGACCATCGCCAAAACTTCAAAAGGCGGAAGGGCGCTCGTCGACTCGGCCTGCTCTGGCGTTCATCGCGATTATCAGATTCTGCGGCACCTCGGCGCAAACGTTGGCCGAGCCGCGCCAAGATGATGCCAAGCTCATACAGAATGATGATTGGTACAGCCACCAAAACCTGGTTCACCGGGTCAAAGGTCGGCGTGATTATTGCCGCCGCGATAAAAGCAAGAACAATCGCGAACCTCCGGAAGCGTGACAACAAATGCGGGGTCACAATGCCGAAGCGCGCCAGTGCGAATAGCACCAATGGAATCTGAAAAACCACACCCATCCAAAACATCAGCGAAACAATCACACCCACGTAGCTTGAGATTCGAATCTCTGGGTTGACATGCTCAATACCGAACTCCGAAAGAAACAGGAAAGCAGGTGGAAACAGAACCAAATAAGCGAACGTCGCACCACCAGCAAAGGCAATCAGCACAGTTGGCAACAACACGTAGAGATAGGCGCGCTCACGCCCGGTTAAACCGGGAGAGATGAACATGATGGTCTGATAGAGGATGACTGGTAGAGTCGCCACGAAGCCTGCCATGAGAGTAACTTTAAAAATCACTCCCACGGTCTCCAAAACTTCGGTTGCGATAGGCCGGTCGTCGCCACTGCCATAGCCAGGTTCCAATAAGAATTCCAGCAATAAATTGCGGAATACAAACGCCACTATCACCGCGAGCACAAGGAATGCGACCGTGAACATGAGTCGTTTACGCAGTTCGTCTAGATGATCACGAAGAGTCATTGCCTCGTTTGACATCTAACGATCAGTGGACGGATAGTCCACTGCCTCCGCGCCACCGGTAAGGTGTTCCACCACCTCGTCCGTCACGCCCACTGAGCCTCGCTTCACCGCATCCTCAGGCTCGGGAACCTGGTCGCGAGGCGGAGTACGCGATGACGGCTTTTCATCCAGCGCCACCGTCGCCGCATCAGCCATAGACCGCAAGAATCGCTGGGATTCCCTCCACCAGTGACCTGCCTGCCGCGCGATATCAACCATCCCTGCTGGTCCTAGCACCAGCAACATGACCACCAGAATGGCAAATAACTCTAAATTCCCTATGCCGAAGAGGTTCATCCGCCACGCTTTCGTTTGCTAGGTACCGGCCACCCAGTTCGCTTCGCACATTCGGGGCAGTATGAGAGTTCAGCCCAAGGCGGCTCTGGCGCGGGCCTTACCCGCAAACCAAACCGCGCGACTTCTTTCAGTAACGTACAGACCGGCAAGCCAACTACATTAAGATAACATCCTCTCACCTCAGCAGCAGGGGAGAATTCTTTATGTTGCACCGCGTACGCGCCCGCCTTGTCGAACGGATCCCCTGAACTGATATACGAATTGATTTCATCGTCGCTGTAATCCCGCATCACCACTCGTGACGCACGGTACGATGCCCGTTCATCGCCGGTCGCAGCATCGATTAAAGCTACCCCAGTTATTACGCGATGCTCCCGATTCCGAAGAGCAGTCAGCATCCGCCAAGCGTCATTAGTATCCTTTGGCTTACCGAGAACCTTCCCATCAAGTTCAACCACGGTATCAGCGCCTATAATTGTTCCCGATTCGCGCAACGCTGCTGAGGCACGAGCCTTAATCAATGCTCGTTCGACTGCTACATCGGATGGTTCCTGGCCTGGGCGCGCCGCAGGCTCTTCCGCATCATTCGGAGCTGCTTCGAAGTCCACACCCAATCGCCTTAGTATCTCGTGTCGACGAGGTGAAGTAGATGCCAACACGAGCATAGAGCGTGCCTCAAGCTGCGCATGTCGCGCCGAGTTGAACCTTAAAATACTCACGCTTTCGACGTGCTGTGTCTGCGGGAACATATCGACTGGTGTAACCGACTCAAGAACGAAGGGGCCTGCCGTTAACAACGCAAGGTCTCGCGCAAGCGTCTCCGGGTCGCAAGACACGTAGACGACGCGGCGCGGCGGGCTATTCAACAATGCTTCAATCGTACCCGGCATGCAGCCTGTCCGTGGAGGGTCAAGGATGATCGCATCCAGCCCCTGTTCCACAAGTTCTTCTAGTACGTCTTCCGTACGCGCCCGCCACAATTCAACATTATCGATACCTGCAACATTGACGCGAGCATCAACTAACGCGGACGCCGACTCCTCAACGGCGATGACACGCTTCACGTGACCTGCGAGCAAGACCGCAAACGTTGCCACTCCGGCGTAGGCATCAACAATAGTTTCCTCACCGGTGAGTTCTAGTGCCTCAATGACATAAGTCATCATCCGCTCAGCTTGATGAGTGTTCACTTGGAAAAACGACGGCGATGAAACTTGGAAAGTGTGGCCAAGCAACTCTTCCCTGTAGTGCTTCTGCCCTGAAGCCATGGACACAGTCGTCTCACTAAACGATGGCTGGAGCAACCAGTCGCCCGTATTCACTCCATAGCGCAACGAAAGCTGGGTCGTCTCAGTAACTTTGCCTTGAAGATTATCTACTGCCTCATTTATCCAGTCCGTCATCAGTAGACAGCGATCAATCTCTACATGCTGCCGCTTCTCCCGATGCACGTAACCTATCCGCCCTGGGCGCGACTCCGGTTTACTCACGGTGAATCGTGCATGGTTGCGATAGCCTAGCTGCTGAGGGCTAGCCATGGTTTGGCCGACGATTCCACCATCCATCTCGCCGATACGCTCCATTGCATCGACCACCGCCTCGCGCTTCATCTCAAGTTGTCGTTCGTAGGAAACGTGCTGGAACTGACAGCCCGTACATGCACCGAAGTAGGGGCACGGCGGCTCGACTCGGTCGGGAGAAGCTTCTAGAACTTCGACCACCTGTGCCGCGAAATACCCGCGTCGCTCACGGATGACTTCAGCCACCACCGTCTCACCAGGGATGCCTCCGAAGACATAGACCGGCTTACCATAGACCTCAGCCATCGCCTCTCCTAGCCGGCCTAGGCCAGTAAGCTTGAGAGTGAGGAGCCATTGATCTTGCGTAGGGGTAACAGCCATCACTGGAATATTAGCAGGCGAACCGCGCACCAAAACGTTCGCAGGTCATCATCCTTTCGGAGTATACGCATAGTTTGTAGGTATGCTCCTCTATTTCTGTATGCCGCACGTGGCGAAGACCCAAAGCCCTAGAGTCAGGTCTGCTCGTTCTTCCGAAACCACTTAGTCTAGAATCACTCGAATACATCAATCTCGAAATCTAGGCTTCATTTAGGAGTACCCATGAGACTCGACCATCAACATCTCCATCACTTCGCCCACTCGTTGATGGATGCAGGGCACGCGCTTGTACCAATCAGTCCCTTCACAGATGAAGTTCCTGATATGGAGATTACGGATTCCTATGAAATTGCTTCTGACATCATCGGCCATAAGATTAGCGACGGCCGAAAAATGGCGGGATTCAAAGTCGGAGTGACTACCGCTGGTGCGATGAAAGCCTTCGGGATGGATGGCCCTGCCTATGGGGTCATCCTCGACGACATGACCGTCAGAGATGGCGGTCGGGTGAAAATGTCTAAGCTAATCCAGCCGAAGATTGAAGCCGAGATCGCCTTTCGAATGAAATCTCCACTCCAGGGCCCTGGAGTGGACGCGGCTCAAGTCATCGCAGCCACTGACTATGTATTCCCTGCCCTTGAGATTATCGACTGTAGATTCGAGAGCTGGCGCGTCAGAGAACAAGACCTAATCGCTGACAATACCGGAGCGGCATTGGTTGTACTCGGTAATACTCGCCTCTCACCCGCTGACATAGACCTTTCTGCTGAAGAGGCAGTGATGCAAATCGACGGCGTTGAAACGGGGCGTGGCATCGGCGCCGAGGTTCTCGGCAATCCCGCAAAGGCCATTGCCTGGCTCGCGAATAAGCTTGGGGAGCAAGGCAATGGCATAGCAGCGGGCCAATTCGTCATCCCTGGGTCAATGGTTGCCCCCCCAGTCGTCAAAGCGGGGAACAGTGTCGCAGCTGCCTATAGCAATCTCGGGGTAGTAACTGTCAATTTCATCTAAAAACCCAAAGCTCAAAATCCCTCTGATAACATATATCGCTGTATGGACCACGAAGTTGACCCACAGCTAACAGATGCCATCGAGAAGACCTCGGTGGTACGACCTCCTAAGCAAGCACTCGCTACGTTTGGCAGCACTTCAGTACGCTACTACCTCGTGACCGAGCCCGCATACCGTGGCCTTGCTGGTGCGGGGGAAGACCCAGAATCGGTAGTCCGTGAAGGAGTCGTGCGGGCGGAGCGGCCTCAGGTCGTCACCCCCTACTTCCTGTCGCGCCACGAAGGTTTCGGCAATCATACCCAACAATACCTTGATCATCTGATGGAGGCCTACGGCCCTGATTCTCCTGGCCTTCTGTACACCTACAAGAATGACGCGATGGAAACCAGTATCGTCACCGGCACGCCTGACGAAGTAGCGACGCGCATCGGCGAGAGGCTCGACCGTGAGGAGCGTTCACTAGAGGCGGTGGTTCGTGGCATCGATGAGATGTGGGATGTCTCACTCATGAAGTTCATCTATGAGCTCACCAACCGGTCGGCACGTACGAACTTCAACGAGCTGCGCAATAACGGTCTACTCGGCGTTGACGACGGCATACCGCGCGAAGCCCGGCACCGCATTGAGCGCCTAATGAGTCAGGCTCGTGCAGGACAGGCAAAACCTGCCGAGGTCCACAGGGAGCTTGAGCGCTGGGGACTCTTCGACGAATATCAAGATAGGTTTCTTAGTTTGTTCCGAAAATGATAAGCATGCTCCGGTCCTTGATTAAGATTAACCACAAAAACAAACTGAAACTCTACGTACTGCAAGTGTCTATCGCGACTCTTGCCCTATTCGCGGTTCTCCTGGCTGAGCAGCTCATCGCCGACGGAATCGCAGCCCGCGCGGTGGTTGTCGCTGCCATCGCGTCGACCGCATTCGTGCTTTTCATCTCGCCCTTCAGCTCGTCAGCCACTCCGCGGCACACTTTTGGTGGGCATTTAATCGCCGTATTGGTCGCTAGCCCAATGGGACTAATTGCTGACACTAACGTAGGAGCAGAATTAATCGCTGAGATACCCGCAATCTTTGCCCTCTACGCAGCACTAGGTGTAGGGATCACCATGTTTTTTATGGCTGCGACCAATACAGAACATCCTCCTGCAGCCGGCACAGCCCTAGCCATAATCGCACATGGATTCAGTTGGGATCTGATTGTGTTCCTCGGGACTGCAGTGATTATTCTCATAGCGGTTCAGCGCGCCTGTCGATCAAAGCTAATCGACCTCTACTAGGGGCTTCTACCCGAAGAATGGGTCCACATAGTAGCGTGTGGGGTGCTCCAAGCGACTTGTTGCACCTGACCAATCGGGTTCCCCGAGAGCCTCCCACTCTACGTAGCACGAGCCAGGAGCCGCGAATTCCCGCATGCGTTCTAGCAATTCAGAGTGAGAGCCACTTCTCATGAATTGCTCCAGGGCTTCGTGCGATTCCCAAATCGTATACGTCCAGAAATGCTTCATCCACCACCGCCCACGGATACCGCCGCTGGCGAACCCATGACGCACTCTTGCATCGTTGTAGACCCGCATGTGCAGTCCCATGAATCGGAACACTTGCTTGAATGACTTTACCTTCACGAACTCTGCCATGTGGACATATATGCGGGTAGCTTCGTCCTTGACCAGCTGGGCGTATTCCTCTTCGTACTGCCGACGCAATTCATCCGGTGGTATCACCAGCGGCTCGGGCTGGTTGAGCTGCTTCAAACCTTCATCGTCTCCCCGCTCTGGCGGCGTGCCGCTAATGCGGAGGTCTACCTGTGGCTCTTCCATTTTTTGCTCTCCTGATTAAGAGATATGGGAGGCGCCATTGATTTCCAGCAGCGCACCCGAAACGTAATTGGACTGGTCTGAACACAGGAAGATGACAGGCCCGGCCGCTTCCTCCACTGTCCCCACTCGCCTCATCGGCAAATCCCCTAGCATCTCATCACGACGAGACTTGGGAATACCCAGCACTGCTTCACCCAATCGCTCTTCCTGCGATTCGCGAGCACGAGTGAGTCGAGTATCTATCGCCCCATATGCCACCGAGTTTGCAACCACGTTAAATATCGCGCCTTCCAGCGCAATCGTTCGGGTCAGGCCAACGATACCTGCCTTAGCCGCTGCGTAGTTCGCCTGACCAAGGTTCCCGAACCCTGATTGCGACGAGACGGTGACAATATGCCGCGCGACTGGAGTCTCACCTCGATCCATGGCTACCTTGGCGTTATCGCGCATTACGTTGAATGCGTCGCGCACCACTCGGAACGTCCCGGTCAAATGGATGTCGATAATGGCCTGCCACTGATCATCCGTCATACGGTGAATCATGCCATCCCATGTGAACCCGGCTGCAGTAAAAACGAGATGTACATCCCCAAAGCGCTCAATCGCAAGGTCTGCTAAGCGCTTGCCTATTTCCGGATCACCAACCGATGCCGCAATGCCAACTCCCTTGCCACCCATAGCCTCTATCTGACCTAATGTTTCGTTCAAGGGATCTTGGTCGAGGTCATTCGCGACAATCATGGCTCCTTGCTCTGCGAGGCCAAGGGCTACTGCCTGCCCGATACCCCTTCCTGCGCCCGTGACGATTGCGACCTTACCTTCAATGCCATTCACTATGCTGCTCCTTACTTGACCCCAGCGGGACTACATCATCTGTGGTTGAACCGGAACATTCTACGTAGTTTCCTTAGCCATGGGGCGTGCCGGCCAAAAACATCATCTTTTATGAGCATCAGAATAAGCGAATCTAGAGGTTCGCGCCTATGACCGTCCAATTCGCATGGTTTGTATCCATAACCCGGTTCGGTTCCCGTCGATCCAGCAGGCATTCAAAGCCCCTTTGCGAGGGTGCATTGACTCTTATATAATCCTAAGTCAGCCGTGGGTCAGTGCGGCACATGGGGTCATCGGTCGCTGGCGCGGCGCGAGGTACCAAAGGTTTCATCTATGGCAACTTATGACTTAGCCATCATCGGTGGTGGCCCTGGCGGCTATGTGGCTGCGATTAGAGCCGCCCAGTTAGGCATGACCACCGTTTGCATAGAACGTGACGAGCTTGGCGGCGTTTGCCTCAACTGGGGTTGTATCCCCAGCAAGGCGCTGATTCACAACGCCAATATTCTCAACACCGTTAAGGGCGCTGCGAATTATGGCATCGTTACCGGCCCTGTCACGGCCGACTACTCGGTGGCTCTACAGCGAAGCCGGAAGGTCGTGACACGCCTAACTAAGGGAGTTGCGTCCTTATTCAAGAAGTACGGCGTTGAGTACGTGAAAGGGCAGGCCCAGATAATGGGGCCACATACCATCAACGTAGAGGACGCATGTATCGAAGCGACCAACATCATCGTTGCGACTGGTGCCAGTCCCCGTCTACTACCCGGTATCGAACCAGACGGTGAGGTTGTCGTGACATACCGTGAGGCGATTCTGCAAGAAACTGCACCAACCAACGTTGTCATCATCGGTGGAGGCTCAATCGGCGTAGAGTTTGGGTTCGTATACAACGCCTATGGGGCCAGCGTCACCATCGTAGAGGCCCTTCCACGTGTCCTACCCAAAGAAGATGATGAGGTTTCATACGCTCTCGCACGATCACTCCGGAAGCGCGGTATAGACATACTGACCGAATCGAAAATTAAGCAAGTAGAAAGCACTGATGGTGGCGTTATCGTGCACATCGAAACCCCCGATGACGATGACCTTCACATAACAGCAGATCGAGTACTTATAAGCATAGGGATCGTCGCCAACACAGAAGGCCTCGGTCTAGAGAACGCAGGAGTACAACTCGAAAATGGATTCATTAAAGTCGATGACCAACTGAGAGCAAATGGCGATGGGATATACGCAATCGGCGACGTAACAGGTAAGATGCCTTTGGCGCATGTTGCACAAGCCCAAGGCGTATACGTCGTTGAGACTCTTGCAGGAGAAGAAACCTACCCCATCGATTACATGGCGGTTCCACGTGCAACCTACTCGAATCCCCAAGTCGCAAGCATGGGTTTATCCGAGCGGGAAGTGGCAGAGCAGGGTCGTAATGTAAAAGTGGGAAGGTTCCCTTTCTTAGCCAATGGAAAAGCTCTTGCGCAGGACGACTACGAGGGGTTCGCAAAAATTATCATAGATGAGAGCACTGGCGAGTTGCTTGGTGCTCATCTCGTAGGGCATGAAGTGACGGAATTGCTAGGTGAATTAAGTTTGACCCGGCTCATGGAAGGTACAAGCGTGGAGGTAGGCGCCGTAATAAACGCCCATCCCACGCTATCAGAAGCGGTCAAGGAAGCTGCGCTCGCGGCTGAAGGCCGGGCGGTCCACGGGTAGAGACCGCGAGAGAACGAGCGCTAGCTCAAGGAGGCATGAATGAGTAGCTACGATATGGCCATCGCCATCGGCGGTGAGGCAGGGCAAGGAATCGCCACACCAGGTGACATCCTCGCAAGATTATTCGTACGAAGAGGTTTGTATTTCAATTCGTACAACGCATTTCAATCAATCGTCCGAGGAGGGCACATTTTCCTCACCTTACGGACGACAGAGGAAATGAAGTATTCCCATGGGGATAAAATAGATCTCCTGTTATGTCTTAATCAGGACACAATGGACAAGCACCTGCATTTCATGAAAGCCGGCAGCAAAGTCCTTTATAACAGCGACAAGATTACTCCAGGCAAAGCTGCTGATGGTGTCCAGCTTTGCGGGCTCCCTATTGCCGATCTGACGGGGAACGCCCGGGCAGGGTTGAACCAGAACACCGTAGCTGTCGGAGCAATTCTCTACCTTCTTGGTATGGAGTTCCAAGTCCTCAAAGACAGTCTCACCCAACAGTTCCAACGCAAGGGTGAGGCTGTGGTCAACGAAAACATCAAGGTCGCACAAGCCGGCTTTGAGCATGCTATTAAGCAGTTTGAGCAGTTCCCCGACGAGATCCCGATGCTTGAAAAACCCCGGGGGGTATGGTCAGGCAATGATGCGCTAGCGATGGGTGGTGCAGTGGCAGGCGTCAAGTTTTACGCCGCGTACCCGATGAGCCCGTCTACTGGCGTGCTGCACTGGTTCGCCAACAATGGCCGAAACATCGGGGCGATGGTGCGTCAGATTGAAGATGAGATCGGTGTCGCTAACATCGTAATCGGCGCGGCCCACACCGGTGCACGCACGCTCAGCGCGACCTCTGGAGGCGGCTTTGCCCTTATGACAGAAGCGATTGGTGCAGCGTCAATGATGGAAATCCCAACGGTCTACATTGACGTTATGCGGGCAGGGCCTTCAACTGGAGTACCGACTAAGACCGAGCAGGGTGACCTCTGGCAAGCGCTAGGTGCGAGCCAGGGAGACTTCCAGCGATTCATCGTGGCTCCGATTCACGCGCAAGACGCTTTCAATCTCATGCCGGAGATATTCAATCTTACTGATCGGTTCCAGTGTCCGGGGATTGTGCTCTCTGATTTGCTTATCTCCGAGGGACACTATTCTGTAGACCCTGACGAGTTAGACTTTTTCCCTGCAATCGAACGCGGAGTAACGATTACCGAGCCCGCAGCAGGAAATACTGGCTACCATCGGTATAAGTTCACTGAAAATGGAGTCTCTCCTCGAGCTGTCGCAGGGCTTGAAGGCTACATTCACGTGGTCGCGACCGACGAGCACGAGGAGAACTCAGGGCTGATTTCAGATGAGTTCACCAACCCACACAAACGACGAGCCATGGTTGAGAAGCGCTCGCGCAAATTTGAGAACATCGTCGCTGAGATCGCACCTCCCGAAATAATCGGCCCAGCAGACGCGGACGTGACTCTAATCGGCTGGGGCTCGACGTTTGCAGCGATGCATGACGCATTGCCGCTCCTCGCAGACCGAGGAATCACTGCCAACTTCCTTTCGGTCAAATGGATAGTCCCACTACATACAGAAAGAATCGCCGAGGTCTTCGCCAACGCGAACCACACGATCATCGTAGAGAACAACCAGTCTGGTCAATTTGCCCGCTACCTGCGCGGGGAAACCGGCTTAGTGCCGGATGGGCATATCCGGAAGTACGATGGAGAGCCCTTCATGCCGCACCACATCGCTGATGGTGTGGAAGAGAACCTCAAGAACAACACAGAGCAATTTATTCCCTTCCAGGAAATAGTGGTCTAAGGAGTTTTGAAATGACGACGACCATTGAACTGACAGCAAAAGACTTCAAGGGTGTGGACCCCGACTGGTGCCCTGGGTGCGGCCACTTCGGTGTGCTCAATTCCATTCAACGTGCGTACGCCGATGTGGGTCTTCAGCCCCACGAGGTTGTCACAGTAAGCGGCATTGGCTGCTCATCAAACGCCCCTGGTTACATCAACACCTATGGGATGCACACGCTCCATGGTCGAGCATTGCCATTCGCCACTGGTGTAAAAATGGCAAATCATGAACTTACAGTCATTGCCACAGGCGGAGACGGTGATGGCTACGGTATCGGAGCAGGGCATTTCACCCATGCTGCCCGACGCAATGTGGATATCACCTATGTTGTGATGAACAATCAGATTTATGGTCTTACGACAGGCCAGATGTCGCCCACAAGCCGCCCAGGCCTCACCACAAAGAGCACTCCATTCGGCAGCATTGAGTACCCCTATAACCCCATCACGGCGGCCATTATGAACGGTGCAACGTATGTGGCGCGAGGGTACAGCGGGGACATCCGCGGAACCACCAAGCTCATTGCCGATGGCATTCGGCACAAGGGCTTTTCACTCATTGACATTCACAGCCCGTGTGTAACGTTCAATATGGAAAACACTCATGATTTCTTCAAGCAGCGCATCAAAAAGCTTGATGAAGTTGAGCACGATGCATCAGATTGGAAGCAAGCGTGCGATTACGCAATGGAATGGGGAGACACGATATATACGGGTCTATTTTTCGAGGTTCAGTCACCATCCCTATCTCAGCTCGATCCCATCCTGAAAGAAGGCGGGCCCATTGCTAAGCGAGACCTGCAGCTCACGCCGGAGCAAGTCGATCGTCTCAAGAGCAGGTTGATGTAACCGAATCGCGAAAAAAAGAGAGGCGCTCATTGAGCGCCTCTCTTTTTTTGCCCGCTAGATCCAACGAACTCAAGCAACAGCGGGCAATACACTAGCCTAACGCTACCCTCGCCTGTGGAGAACTCCATGGCTCAATCAGTGACAATGCCCAAGATGGGTTTCGACGTGCTCGAAGCGACTATCATCCGCTGGCTCAAACGGGAGGGAGACCGGGTTTTCATTGGCGAGGTTATCGTTGAAGTAGAGACCGATAAGGCAATAGTAGAGTTAGAGTCTCTAGCAGAGGGCTCTTTGCTAACAATTAATGCCCCAGAGGGCACTCTCGTACCTGTAGGAGCGATTCTGGCGCAAATAGGCGCCCCAGGAGAGCAATTACCCATCCCTGGCCCTTCTGTTGAGGCAACACGAGTCTCACCTGTCGCCCAACGCATAGCAGCGGAGCGCGGCATCGACATCGCGACTCTCACCGGCACCGGATCACTCGGACATGTAACCAAGGAAGATGTACTTTATGCCACGAGCGGAATTGAACTACCTGCGACGGGGCTCCGCATAGGTTTCCCCCCTCGTACGCCTGATACTGAGGGCAAGATTACCCTTGGGCCTATGGGGGAAGCGATTGCGCGCCGCACCGAAGCAACCATGCGGGATGTACCTCATTTCTACATCAATATCACAGTGGACATGACTTCTGCTTTGGAACTCCGGCGCCAGTTCAATCACGTCCATGTCGGGCCAACGCGAGCTAGTCTCAATGACATAATCATCAGGGCATCAACCATCGCATTGCTGAAGTACCCTGTCTTCAACTCTACCTTTGAAGGTGATCATCTCAGCGTCCACTCAAATGTGAACATTGGAATCGCCGTAGCACTGCCCGAAGGGCTGATGGTGCCTGCAATACCCAACTGCGAAACCAAATCACTTGCCGAAATCGCGCAAGCCTCCAAAGACCTTGCTCAGAGGGCAAGGAGCGGCACCCTTCGTCAATCCGAGTATTCGGGCACGTTTAGCGTCAGCAATCTCGGAATGTTTAATGTCGACTCATTCACCGTCGTGATAGTCGCACCCCAGGTTGCTGTGCTGGGCGTTTCCACAGTGAGGCCAACCCCGGTCGTAATCAGCGACGAGCTCGTGATTCGACGAACCATGACGATCACTCTCGGTGTCGATCACCGCGTGGCTCACGGTGCTGAGGCTGCTCAATTCCTAGCGGAACTCAAGTTCTTACTCGAAAACCCCTCACCGCTCACTCAATAGCCGTTAGTCGTTTCTTGTTATTCGCATTTCACTTACACAGTTGCGCATGCGACTCAGGCCATAGCCCTGATAAGATTAGACCCAATATGGCACTTACCCCTGAGCAGCAAGCTGAGGTCGACGCTCTACGTGGCGAGACTTATCAAACCCGTCGAGCCACTGTCCCAGCATTGGAAGATGTTTTATACCAAGCCCTTCCTGTACTTGACCATGGCTTCGTCAGGGTCATTGATTACATGGGCGATGATGCGGCCATAGTACAAGCAGCACGGGTGTCCTACGGCAAGGGCACGAAGCGCACTCGTGATGATGCAGGTCTCATCAATTACCTGATGCGGAACGCTCATACTTCACCGTTCGAGATGTGCGAACTAAAAATACACGTCAAACTCCCCATCTTCATCGCACGCCAGTGGATACGCCATCGGACAGCCTCTGTGAACGAATATTCTGCACGATACTCAATGCTCGATACTGAGTTCTACGTACCTGCCCCCGATCAACTTGCCGCTCAGTCTGATGCAAATCGGCAAGGCAGGGATGAAGTGCTTAGATCTGATGAAGCACAAGCGGTGCTAAATCTGCTCAGATCCGACGCTGAACAGGCATTTGACCATTACCACCAGATGCTCAATCGCGACAGCGATGACCATGAGATCGATTCCAATCGTAGCGGCCTCGCTAGAGAGCTCGCGCGGATGAATCTACCACTGAGTGCTTACACCCAGTGG
>CALGTL010000019.1 GCA_937901475.1 uncultured Dehalococcoidia bacterium | reverse complement strand
TGCGCAGGGGCATCAACAAGGTAGGCCTCTTTGGTCACGGGGTCGGCGATGATGTAGCCGTTGTTGTTGTAAGGCCCCATGTCTCCAATTTTTATTATCTGATATGGGCCTTCGAAGACGATGGGCATAGGGGCTCCTGTGCGGCGGCTCGTACCTATTTGAGCGCGGGTAGGACTTCTTTGGCTGCGAGGCAAATCGCGGTCTCAACAACATTCTTCGGGGTGCCGGGCCAGCCGAAACGCAGTGATGCGTGGGTGATGCCGATGTTCTTGAATTTGATGAGATCATTGACGACATCCTCAGGGTTCCCAACGATGAAGCGGCCTTGGGATAGTTCATCGAATGATTGAGTGAAGTCCTCTTCGCCAGGCATGGCTTTGTCTTGGCCCCAGGCGGCGTAGGTTTTGTACTTTCCTTCCAAGAACGGACGGACGATGTCCTGAGCTTGCTGGCGAGTTTCAGCGACGAAGGTTTCACGGGACATGGGGAGTGTTCCCACTGGACCGTGGCCAGCCTCAGTACGCACCGATTTGTACATTCCCACCTGCCTCTCTAGGGTCTCGAATGAAGCGTGGGGATTAAGGTACCAGGTGTACCCCATGCGCGCGATTCGTCGCACCATGCCGTCGCCGTTGGCGGTCATCCACATACGCGGGTGCGGTTGTTGGATAGGTCTAATCCCAATGTGCGCCTTAGTGATCTTGGTGAACTCACCGTCGAAGGTCACTTCCTCGCCAGTCCAGAGGAGTTTCATCAACTCCATACCCTCCAGCATACGGCGTATGCGGTCCTCCCGAGTTACGCCAAATGCTTCGTACTCTTCGTCTCGGTAGCCGAGAGCGGGCGCGATAATAACGTGGCCATTGGTGAGGACATCGAGGGTGGCAAGCTCTTCTGCAAGTCGCACGGGATTCTGTAGGGGCATGAGGACGGTGCTGAGCAGGTCCATATCTCCAGTTATGGCGGAGAGTCGGGCGAGCGCCGGGATGGGTTGCATCATCTGATATGGATAGGATAGGTAATGGTGACCCGTGTATATGTACTCAAAGCCTAACTCACGTCCAAGACGGACGATATCCATCACGTCAGCGAAGCGCTGAACCATGTTGGAATCCCCAGAGTCTTGGAGTAATCCTGATAACGATAGTCCAATCTTCAAGTAAACCTCCTCAGGCTCATCCGTCGGGTTTGTTTGGTAGGGAGTTTTACGCTCGGATTAGAAGAGCAACAGCTGCTGCAAGCATTACCCCTTCGACGATGTAAACGAAGACCCGGTCGGGTAGACGGTTGACCAGCTTACCACCAAGATACGCTCCCGCAATCATGATCACACCTACGATGAGTCCGATTGCTACCGCATCGCGGTCTAGCAGCGAGAAGCTGGTGTAAGCACCTGCTTTGGCGATGTTGATTGAGCTGGTGGCAAGGGCCACGGTACCAATGAAAGATCGGCGGTAGAGGCCATAGGCCAAGAAGAAGTGGGCACCGAAAGGGCCTGCCCCTCCGAAAATAGACGAGAGGAAACCTTGCACGAGGCCAACGAACCCGAACATCCTTACGCGTTGCATCTTAATGCTCTTGCCTATCGGCATGTGCCGATAGGCAACAAGGGCAATCAAGAAGGTCGCGAGGCCTTGCGATAGCAACTCTGCCGGAGCGCTCGCAAAAAGGGCGCCACCCAAGATAGAAGTAGGTACCGCTCCTATGGAGAACCAAAGAACGACGCGGTAGTCGATGTAGTGTCGGTTGGCAACGATACGGCCGATGGCGTTCAGCGAGACGGCTATGGTGACGATAGGGATTGCTTCACGAACGCCAACGGCGAATGTCATGACCGGAATCATAGCGATGGCAGTGCCAATGCCAGCGATTCCACCGATGACGGCTGCGACAAACCCGGCTACGCCGATGAATACGAGAATCCAAGGGGCGAGGTCAAGCAAAGCGGAAATTTAGAATCATCGGGCTCCTTGGATAAGCAAGAACACACCTGAGAGCACCATGACGACCTCAACGATGATCTTGAATGAATTGTCAGAGACTCGCTTGACCACGTGGGCTCCTGTGTAAGCCCCAACAGCCATGACAAGACCCACTCCAGTAGCGGTGATTAAGAGGTCTGCATCCAGCAGTGAGAAGCTGCCGTAGATTGTAGCCTTCATGACGTTGACCCAAAGTGTACCGGCGGCGACAGTGCCGACGAAGGCGTTCTTCGTAAGGCCATAGGACAGGAAAAAGTGGGCGCCGAAAGGGCCTGCCCCTCCGAAAATGGCCGATAAGAAACCCTGCCCTAATCCGACGCCCACGAATGCTCTTAATGGCATCTTGGCCATCTGAGCCATAGGAAGGTGCCGCCACACGACGAGGACGAGTAGGAATAGACCAAGGGCTCGCGCGAGTATCTCAGCAGGTGCGTTCGCGAAAACGATGCCGCCAATTGCGGCAGCCGGTACCGCTCCCAGGCAGTACCAGAAAACGACGCGGTAGTTAACGTAGTTCCGGTTCGCTATTGCCCGTGAGGTCATGTTGAACAACATGGCGACGCTGACGATGGGCACAGCCTCACGGATGCCGAAGGCAAAGGCAAGAATAGGTAAGGCCATTATCCCGGTACTCATACCGGTGATACCACCAAGCGTACCCGCTAATAGAGCAGTAACGCCGACGAGGAGCCCCAGTAAAAGGGGAATGTCATCCACCAGTACCCGTCCTAATTCACAATCTGTTCGATAATGAGGTCGGTCATGTGATCGGTGGTCGAAAACTCACCGCCACGCTCGGCGATGTCAGCAGTGCGATGGCCGGCAGAAACCACGGCATCGACTGCGGCGTTGATGGCGAGTGCTTCTTCGGTGAGGCCAAATGAGTACTGAAGCATGAACGCGGCGCTCAAGATTGTGCCGATGGGATTAGCTTTGCCAGTGCCGACGATATCAGGTGCTGTGCCGTGGCTAGGCTCGTAGAGGCCGCGTATCTTACGGGGCTTGCCATTAATGTCATTACCTGGCAAGCCAGCCAGGCTCGCGGAGGGCAGCATACCAAGCGATGCGGAGAGCACTGCGCCTTCATCGGACAGAATATCGCCGAAGGTGTTTTCCATCACCATGACGTCGAAGTGCGTCGGTTGGGTGATGAGGAGCATGGCGCAAGAATCCACGAGCTGGTGCTCTAGCTCTATATCAGGATATTCCTTGCCCAGTTCAGTCGCGATGTCACGCCATAGACGGCTGGACTCCAGGACATTGGCCTTGTCCACAGAGGTGAGCTTCCCACGACGTGAACGAGCGAGTTCAAAACCGACGCGCAAGATGCGCTCAATCTCTTTCTCCGTGTAGAGCATCGTGTCCACACCCTTACGACCCGCCTTGGTTATCCAACGCTTCTTGGGCTTGCCGTAGTAGAGCCCGCCGGTAAGCTCACGGATGATGACCAGATCCGCGCCGCGAACACGGTCATTCTTCAGCGGGGAGGATTCCTCCATGCCAGGGAATACCTTAACGGGCCTAAGGTTAGCGTAAAGGCCAAGGGCCTTGCGGATACCCAGAATGGCGGCTTCGGGACGCACGGGCGCATTGTCCCACTTAGGGCCGCCGACAGCACCGAACAATATGGCGTTCGCCTTCTTAGCAGAGGCAATGGTTTCGGTACGCAGCGGAGTCCCGTAGGCATCGATAGCGGAACCGCCAACCAAGTCGGTGGAGTAGCGAAAGTTGTGCTTCCATTTTCTCGCTACAACATCTAGCACTCGCTGAGAAGATGCCACTACTTCTGGACCGATACCGTCGCCACCAAGAACAAGAACGTCAAACGTCGCCATAAGTCCCTCGCGTGTCGTGATTTATCCGAGCCTTTGAATCAAAGATGGTACTAAGCGTTTGCCCTCTCGAAGGCGTCTATAGCGCTAGTCTTCTCTAGGGTGAGGCCGATGTCATCGAGCCCACGTAAGAGGCAGTCTCGTCGGAAGGAGTCGACTTCAAAGCTAGCGCTGAAGCCCACGGAATCGTGAACCTCTTGCGCTTCAAGGTCTACGGTGATCTCGTAGTCAGAGAGTTCCTGTGCTCGTTGAATGAGAGTTTGGGTGTCGCGCTCAGAGAGTTGCACTGGGAGTAGGCCATTCTGAAAGCAATTGCTCCTGAAGATGTCGCCAAAGCTAGGAGCTATGACGACCTTGAATCCATATTGTTGTATGGCCCAGGGGGCATGCTCACGAGAGGAGCCGATGCCGAATTGAGGGCCGCTGACCAAGATGCTGCCACCGGCATACTTCTCTTGGTTGAGGACAAAATCCTCTTTCGGGGAGCCCTCAGGTGTGTAGCGAACATCGTTAAACAAGAGTTCGCCGAAGCCGACGCGGTCGATTTTCTTGAGGAACCGAGCAGGTATGATCTGGTCGGTGTCCACATTAGGCATGTCGTAAGGGATGACTTTCCCGGTGTGCTGTTTGAATGCTTCCATCATTTTCTCCTAACCGTTTGCTTCTTCAGAAGAAGTGAGGGTTTCTACTTGTTTCGATGCTCTAGGCGTCAACGTAGTCCCATTCTCGGATATCGACAAAGTGGCCTGTTATGGCTGCAGCAGCGGCCATAGCAGGGCTCACAAGATGTGTGCGACCACCTGGGCCTTGTCGGCCCTCGAAGTTGCGATTGGAAGTGGATGCGCTCCGTTCGCCAGGATCAAGCCGGTCGGGGTTCATGGCGAGGCACATAGAACAACCCGCCTCTCGCCACTCCATGCCAGCATCGAGGAATACTTTGTCCAGGCCTTCTTTCTCGGCTTGCTGCTTGACAAGCCAGGAACCAGGAACAATGAGTGCACGAACGGAAGGGGACTTTTGCTTCCCCTTCACGACCGCTGCGGCCGCACGAATGTCCTCGATGCGGGAGTTGGTGCATGAGCCGACGAATATCGTGTCGATCATGA
This sequence comes from uncultured Dehalococcoidia bacterium, assembly GCA_937901475.1. Classification (GTDB taxonomy): domain Bacteria; phylum Chloroflexota; class Dehalococcoidia; order Lucifugimonadales; family Australimonadaceae; genus CALGTL01. The sequence goes on along the minus strand of CALGTL010000019.1, from coordinate 18,734 downwards.
TGTCTTGGATTCGCTCCCCGCCCTGAAGACCCATGTATTTGAGAGACTTTTCAACGGCGAATTGATCTTGGGAGTTCGGGTAATCCTCAGGCTTGGGGACGCGCCCAGTGATAGGTATGACCTGAGCAGGGTTAGTTCCCCACGTTACGAACGGAACAATCTCTGAGGCGTCAATCTTCAAGATGGTGTCGAACTTAGCGCCCTCGTCTGAGGGGAGTTTCTTCCACTCTTCTACAGCGTTGTCCCAATCCATGCCGGTGGGGCACTGTTCGCGCCCTTTGAGGTACTCATAGGTCTTCTCGTCAGGTGCAACCATCCCACTACGGGCCCCTGCTTCGATAGAGAGGTTGCAGACGGTCATACGACCTTCCATAGACATGTCCCGGAACACACTTCCGGTGTACTCGATAGCGTGGCCGATGCCGCCAGACGTGCCAATCTTTCCGATTATGCCAAGCGCAACGTCCTTGGGGGTGACTCCAGCAGCGAGGGTGCCATCGACGCGAATCTCCATGGTCTTGGGCTTGGCTTGCCAGATGCACTGCGTCGCGAGGACGTGCTCAACTTCGGACGTTCCGATGCCAAACGCCATGGAGCCAACTGCCCCATGGGTGGAGGTATGGCTATCGCCACAAACGATAATCATCCCTGGGCGCGTCCAGCCTTGCTCAGGTCCAATGACGTGAACGATGCCTTGCTTCTCGCTAAACATGTCGAAATATTTGAGGCCGAACTCCGAAGTGTTTTTGGCCAGTGCATCGAGCTGCGTTTTAGCAATTTCGTCTACCAAGGGCTTATCGCGGTCCTTAGTAGGCACGTTGTGGTCAGCAACGACAACTGTCTTATCGGTCCGCCGCACGGTACGGTCGTTCATGCGAAGGCCGTCGAATGCCTGTGCCGAGGTAATCTCGTGCACTAGATGGAGATCTACGTAAAGCAGCGAGGGCTTCCCGGGTTCGTCACTAACGACGTGGGATTCCCAAATCTTTTCGAACATAGTCTTGGGCGCCATAACTTCCATTCCGCTCCTCACTGGGCGTGGTACGTACAGACAAGCTAACTAATTTCCCGACCTGAGCCGCCGGAGATGATAGCACCGGTAGCTCAAGTTGCATTTTGTGGTCTCGTCTTTAGCCAGGACTTAGCTAGACGGCTCTAGCTGCCTCTGGTGAACGCGTAGTGTCCCCCATGGAAAGAAGGCGGTTCAACGCATTCATATAGGCCTTCGCCGAGGCCACGATGATGTCAGTGTCAGCGCCACGTCCGATGTACTGGCGCCCGTCCTGCTCAACACGAATGATGACCTCTCCAACAGCGTCGATTCCTTCCGTGACGGAGTTCACGCTAAACTCGGTAAGGTTATTAGGCACGAGCACCAACCGATTGATGGCCTTGTACACCGCGTCCACAGGGCCTGAGCCAGTCGCCGCGTCCGTGTACGGCCGGCCGGCTTGATCCGTGAGGTGGACCGTCGCAGTGGCGATGGCGTTACTTCCACAGGTGACCTGCACGCTGTTGAGAGTGTATGTTTCAATCACGGACGTCCGTTCATTGCTCATGAGCGAGATGAGATCGCGGTCGGTGACCTCTCGCTTCTTGTCGGCGATCACGGTGAATGCCTCGTATATCTTGCCCATCTCTTCATCCGAGGGCATGTACCCAAGTTCTTCAAGGCGCGATTTGAGGCCGTGGCGGCCACTCAGTTTTCCTAGAACAAGCTCACTGCGGGGAACGCCCACGTCTAGCGGGTCGATAATCTCGAAGGTGGTGGCCTTCTTCAAGAATGCGTCTTGATGGATGCCCGAGGCGTGCCGGAATGCGTTACGCCCGACCACTGCTTTATTGGCCTGGACGGCGAATCCCGTGACCTGGCTAACCAGTCGAGAGGTCGCGAAGAGTTGCTTCGCTTCCACCTGGGTGTCGACCCCAAAGTAATCGGCTCTAGTGCGGAGGCCGATGATGACCTCTTCCAGTGCAGTGTTGCCTGCTCGTTCTCCAATGCCGTTGATGCAGCCTTCGACCTGGCGGGCACCAGCCTTGACCGCGGCGAGGCTGTTAGCGACCGACATCCCCAAGTCGTCGTGACAGTGCACGGATAGACGGACGGTGTCGGCCAGAGCAGGAACTTGTTCGCGAAGGTACGTAATCAGTCCGGCGAATTCTTCTGGAACGGCGTACCCGACCGTGTCGGGAATGTTTATGGTGGTCGCGCCTGCATCTACAGCGGCCTGCACCATGTGGGCAAGGAATTCCTTGTCCGTACGACTTGAATCCATAGGCGAAAACTCGACATCATCCACGTGCTTGCGAGCCCGTGCGATGTTCTGCACGGCGAGCTCGACGACCTCTTCGCGGTCTTTTTTCATCTGGTGTTGAATGTGCTCATCCGAGCTTGAGATGAACACATGGATTCGAGGATGGGCCGCGTCTTTCAGTGCTTCGGCTGCTCGGTCAACATCTGCGGGGTTGGCGCGTGCCAATGCAGTGATGATGGGTTTACGCACTTCTCGTGCGATTGCTTGCACCGCTTCAAAGTCACCGGGAGATGAAATCGGAAATCCCGCTTCGATGACATCAACGTTCAGCTTCTCGAGCTGACGCGCTATTTCCACCTTCTCTTCCACGGTCATCGATGCCCCGGCGGATTGTTCTCCGTCGCGCAGAGTGGTGTCGAAAATCAAGACTCGTTCATCCATTGTTCTCTCCCTATGCCTTATCCGTTCCAGAAAGGCCGAAACGGGCGCCCCGCTAAACGGGGAATCGCCCCCGGCGTACCGGGGGGGGGGGCTCATAACCTGATTGCCCTGTTGGCAATATTCTCTTGGCGGTGAATCATACTCAGCTGCTCACTTAAGTCCCTATTTCTTTAGGAAGGACATCATCTCACGTAGCTGTGCGCCGACCTGTTCAATCTCATGGTCTGCGCCTTCACCGCGCATGGCCTTGAAGCGGGGTTGTCCCTCGTGGTTCTCCGCCATCCATTCTTTGGCGAACGTACCATCCTGGATTTCCTTGAGCACTTGCTCCATGTTGGCCCGAACATGCGCGTCAATCACTCGCGGTCCACGGCTGTAGTCACCGTACTCTGCCGTCTCACTGACCGAGTAGCGCATGTAGTTCATCCCGCCCTGGTACATCAAATCAACAATGAGCTTGAGTTCATGGAGAACCTCAAAGTAAGCAATCTCCGGCTGGTACCCGGCCTCGGTCAGAACCTCAAATGCGTTGCGCACGAGGCTGGTGACTCCACCACAAAGGACTGCTTGCTCACCGAAGAGGTCCGTCTCCGTCTCTTCTTTGAAGGTCGTCGCAACGATACCTGCACGGAGTGAGCCGAGAGCTGCGCCGTATGCGAGGGCGTTTGCCAGTGCCTTGCCAGACGCGTCCTGATGGACAGCGACAATTGACGGCACACCGGAACCTTCCTGGTAAACCTCGCGAACGCGGTGGCCAGGGGCCTTGGGCGCGATCATGCTGACGTCGACATCAGCAGGAGGGGTAATCTCGCCGAAGTGAATGTTGAAACCGTGAGCGAACATCAGCGTCTTAGAGCTGTCCAAGAACGGCCCAATCGACTCCTTGTAGATAGTGCCTTGTATCTGGTCTGGTAGGAGAATCATGATGACATCGCACTCCTTTGTAACGTCTGCAACGCTGGCGACCCTGAGACCTTCAGCCTCAGCCTTGGCCTTGCTTCCGCTACCTTCATACAAACCAACCATTACCTCAACTCCGCTATCGTGGAGGTTGAGTGCGTGTGCGTGACCCTGGCTTCCATAGCCGATGATTCCAATCTTTTTGCCAGCCAGTAGGGCCGTGTCGCCATCCTTCTCGTAGTACAGAACTGCCATTTCTAACTCCCTCTTCTGTTCTTGTCGTCTCGTAGTCTTTGTTGTGTCTAAGGTCCGAACGCCTACGGCACCACGTCAGTATCTGGAGCGCTTTGGTCAGTGGTGTCCAGGCTTGGTTTCATTGAGCCGGTTGCGGCCCCTCCCCTGGTCATAGCCACGCGCCCGGTTCTCATCGTTTCTTTGACTGTAAAAGGATTCAATAACTCTACCAATGCATCGATTTCCCCCTCATCGCCGCTGATTTCGATGATGAGGGAGTCCGTAGCGATATCGACAACTTTCGCGTGGAAGGTGTCCGCGACACGCATGATTTCCGTGCGTGTCTCAGACGTAACTCTGACCTTCACTAGCGCCATTTCGCGTACCACTATCGAATCGCTTGAGATGTCGCTTACACGTACCACGTCAATCAGCTTGTAGAGCTGCTTGGTGACCTGCTCAACGACCCACTCGTCGCCTTCAACAACGAAGGTCATACGAGACAGACCGTGGGTCTCACTATGCCCAACAGAGAGATTCGAGATGTTGAACCCACGCCTCCCGAACATACCAGCAACGCGTGCCAAGACTCCTGGCTTGTCTTCCACAACAGCGGTAATCGTATGGTATTGGGTGGCTAGCTCAACCATGTCGGTGCTTCCTTTCCCGTCGGGCCTTCAATCATCTCCGAGGCAGTGCCTCCTGCAGGCAAGTGCGGGTATACATTTTCCTCGGGAGCAATCTCAAAGTCGATTAGTGCAGGCCCATCAACCGCACTGGCTTGGGCGATGGCTTCCTGTACCTTAGTGGAGTCACTCACACGGATGGCCCAAATACCATAAGCCTCGGCCAGTTTCACAAAGTCGGGGTTTCCAGAATAGGCAGTGGACACGCGGACGCCACCATAGAAGAGGTCTTGAAGCTGCCGCACCATGCCCAGCGAGTTGTTGTTGAGGATGGCGAACTTGATAGGTAATCGCTGCTCCACGATCGTGGCGAGCTCTGACATGGTCATCTGAAATCCGCCGTCACCAGCGATGCTCCAAATTGCCCGATCCGGACGCGCTACAGCTGCCCCTATAGCGGCAGGGACTTCAAAACCCATGGTGCCCAAGCCACCGGAGGTTATCCAGGAGTTGGGTTCAGTGAATCCGTAATGCTGAGCGGCGAACATCTGGTGTTGGCCAACACCCGTGACAACGATGGCTTTCCCTGTCGTTGCTTCGTGAAGGTCACGAATCACCTGCTGTGGGAGAAGCTTTTCTTCATGCGAGGTAGGCATACCCGGGTGGCGATCTTTGAGTTCGTCAAGCTCGTCGACCCATTCAGGACGAGCAGTTGTCGCAACCTCTTCTACCAGCGCACGCAGCACGTGGCGAGCATCGCCTACGATAGGGACGGTAACACGGACGTTTTTGCCCACCTCGGCAGGGTCGATATCTATGTGGATGACCTTGGCATCAGGCGCAAAGGTACTGAGCTTCCCGGTCACGCGGTCATCAAAGCGCATGCCGACACCAATTAAGAGGTCTGCTTTGTCGATAGCCCAATTATTATGGGCTTGGCCGTGCATCCCGGGCATGCCCATACTAAGAGGGTGCTCGCTACTAAATCCGCTGATGCCAAGTAGCGTGGTGATAACAGGAAGCTGGGCCTTCTCAGCCAACTCCCGGAGCTCGTTTGCAGCACCCGCGATGAGCACCCCGTGGCCCGCAAGAATAACGGGGCGCTTGGCGTCGTCTATCAACTTAGCCGCGCGCTTAATCATGCGGCTATTGCCGCCGAGCGTAGGCTTGTAGCCGCGCAGATTAACCTTTTCGGGGTACTGGAACTCGGCGACTTCTTCCAAGACATCGCGGGGCAGATCAATGAGTACTGGGCCAGGGCGGCCAGTCCGTGCAATATGAAAGGCTTCTTTAAAGATGCGCGGCAGGTCCACGGCATGCATCGCAAGGTAATTGTGCTTGGTGATGGGCATTGTGATGCCTGTGGTGTCGGTCTCCTGAAAGGCGTCACGGCCGATGGCAGCACGGGGCACTTGGCCAGTGAGCGCTACCACAGGGACGGAGTCCATCATAGCGTTGGCAAGGGGGGTGACGAGGTTCGTCGCGCCAGGCCCGGATGTGGCGACGCATACCCCCACCTTGCCCGCCGCACGTGCGTAGCCATCAGCAGCGTGGCCCGCGTTCTGCTCATGGCGGACGAGGATGTGCTTAAGCGCAGGGTATTCGGGCAGCGTTTGATACAGGGGCATGATTGCGCCGCCGGGCAGCCCGAACATGACCTCCACATCCTCTCGGAGCAGACATTCACAAACAATCTGTGCGCCGGTCAACTGCATCGCTTATCCCAAAGTCCTAAACCTAAGGTAATCGGTATCACTAATTTGCCTCGGGTTCTCCGAAAAAAAAGACCCGCCCCTAACCAAAGGGACGAGTCAAGTAATTACCCGCGGTACCACCCAAATTTCCTTCACTGATAGGCGTTGTGGCCTTCAGGAAGAACAACTCATGCGCCTTATCGGTGCGCTCCGCCGCCCTACTGCATGTCAGTGTTCAGGCTGGCCGCTCCGGGACGAGTTCAGGGCTCTTACACCACCGGCCTCTCACCAAATGCCGGCTCGCTGGGGTGGGGTGGGCACCTTACTACTTCCCATCAATGCGGATTGATACTATAAATACAACGAAACGATACCAGATTTCCTCAGGTTTCGTCAATCTCCCAAATGCACCACGCAGCAGGCCATTATCTGGTTCTGATGCTATTTACAGATTAGTCTGTAATTCGAAAACCATGCGCATATTGTCACTAATAACCCCGCCATTCGACGCTCGAATCAACGTGCCTTGGGGTGTGAGGCACGTCTTGAGCGGTTTACTAATGGTCATCGCAATCGCTGCCACGACGCTAACGCTGGTCTCTCTAGTATTTGATGGACCAGCTCCGCTGTGGGTCGTATTAGGTTCAACTCTGGCCCTCCATACGGTGATGCTCGCTGCTGCAACCCGCTTGGGTCCGGGCCGATTTGGGGCACTTGCGGTTCTTTTGGGGCCACGTCGGCTGGCAATACTGCCGCTGTATTCATGGGCAGCAGCTACATTCGTCGCAAGCCTTGTGGTGGGGGCCGTGTACGTGGTATTGGCAAGCAAGGTGTCGCCAGAGCTGGTGCCTCCGCCGTTGCCAGAGGCCATTAACGGCGGAGAATTACGCGGGCTGACGTTTCTAGTGGTCGTGATGCTAGGACCGTTCGTTGAAGAGGTTTTCTTCCGCGGCTTCGTGTTCAGTGGATTGCTACATCGGTTCGGCCTATCTGTAGCAATAGTGGTAAGCGCGGCGGTATTTGCGATGGCGCACATGGACGCGGCAATGGCCGGGCCAGCATTCTTTTCGGGTTTGGTTTTCGCCCTTGTCTACTGGCGTACAGGAACGCTCTGGCCCCTGGTTTTGGCGCACACCGCACAGAACGCTATCGCCTTCGCGCTCACGAACTAGCAAGCGCCGAGAGTACACTGGCGAGCATATCGAAGAGGTGGCAATTGGCGCTCACAACTCTCGCAGCGTGGCTGATGATCTCGGCGTTCTCGGTTTCAACAATACATGAACTGTATAGAGCGTCCGTAAAAGCAGGGGTCTCACCGTACGACTCGATGCACCGACTACTCGCCAGGACGCTGCCGTTCTACATGGTAGCGACCGCGGTCGTGCTAGCAGTCGGCTTTGGAGTTACGGGCGCTGAATGGGCGGGCCTGGTGCTGGCAATCGCGATGGTGCTGGTGTCAGTTTTCTACTACAACCCGACCATCATGACAGTGAGACAACCAGGCATGGTTGATTGGGCAGAGGATGTGGCCTTCACTGGGCTATTCTTCGCCAGCAGCGTGCTCTTAACGGCACACTTAGCAGATATCACACTATTTGCATGAAACGAGACATATGACCGAACGATTAGATCAGGCATTACGGAATATGCGGGAGAGCGGCAAGACCGGGGTCATCCCTTACATCACGATCGGCTTCCCAACAGCTGAAGACACGCTGACGATAGTGCCAGCACTGGAGAAGGCTGGAGCGACAGTGATTGAGTTGGGCGTGCCATACTCAGACCCGCTCGCAGAAGGACCAACCATTCAGGCTGCGAGCTATAAGGCTCTCGCAGGCGGGGCGACGATGCACCAGTGCATTCAGACGGCTCGCCAACTCCGTCAAGCGGGAGTCACCGTTCCGTTGATATTCATGGGGTACTACAACCCCGTGTTGAATTACGGGATTGAGGCATACGCCAAGGATTGTGCAGCAGCAGGAGTCGATGGATTCATTATCCCGGACCTGCCCGTCGAAGAGGCAAAGCCATTCCACGACAAGTGTCGGGCTGAAGGGCTTGCTCTAATTCCAATGCTAGCCCCAACAAGCACCGATCTTCGCATCGCGAGGGGTACCGCGGCCGCCGATGGTTTTGTGTACTGCGTAAGCGTCGCAGGGGTCACGGGGGCTCGCTCAGAACTTCCTGCGACATTGCCTGATTTCGTTAAGCGCGTTCGTTTACAGACGAATCTGCCTGTCGTGGTTGGGTTTGGGGTATCGGAGCGTGCGCACGTGGAGTCGGTGGGCCGCGTGGCAGACGCAGCCGCGGTGGGTAGCGCGCTTATCAATGTGATTGAATCCGCACCCACTGGGGAGCGCGCAGAGCGGGCCGGTGCGTTCATCGCATCGCTCGTAGGAGCATAGTCTTCCGATACAGAGGTGGGCCGGTACACAATCTAGATCAGCATCATCGCGCCGCAGAGAGGAGGCCTTCACATGGTGAGTGCGGGCGCGGTCGGTAGTGTCCCTATTAGCATGATAGAATCAGCGCCCCTTGGGGAGCGGGAAAAATGAGCAGAGGCGCTCATCACCTCGCTACCAGGCAGTTCTTAGCTCCTCGATTGGGATAGCCTTTTCCCAAAACAAGTCTGGCTGGATTACACATGACACAGTGCCTTGGACTGCGTGGCGCAACCACCGCCGACTCCAACACAAAAGCCGCAATAGTAGGTGCTACGAAAGAGCTGCTGGAGGAGCTTGTAGCAGCTAATGGCCTTGCGGAAAGCGACGTGGGAGCCGTATTCTTTACGACAACGGCGGACTTAAATGCTGAGTTCCCGCCGGTTGCGTTACGGGTCCACATGGGATGGGAGCAAACGGCGCTGTTGACCTCCCCGGAAATCCTGGTACCAGGGGCTCATCGGCGTGTCATCAGAGTTTTGCTTCTGGTGAACACGGAGCTAAGCAAGGAAGAGTTGGTTCATCTGTACCTGAAGGGTGCGAAGAGCCTTCGGACGAGAGGGACAAACTCCGAATGATCAGAGGTCTACGGGTTCGAGCGACGAAGGGATACGCCCCAAGCTACCGCGCACGCGAGCTGGGGAGGAACCTTGCCGCACGACTGTCCCCACTGTTTACGCGCCACGGCAGTGCTAGCCACTCTTATAGCTAGCCCATTGCCTCTATTGCTCTCCTAAAGGTTCGCAAATCAAGCTAAACAAGGGGAATGCGTCATGGCGCACTCAACAAGCGATGTAAATATTTTGAAAGTCGAAGAGCTCATCTCACCAGATGCGCTTCAGCGACAGTTGCCTATCACTCCCAAATTGGCCGAGACCATAATCAAAGGCCGCACGGAAATCCAAGATATCCTGCATGGTCACGATAACCGATTCTTGATGATTGTTGGGCCATGCTCTATTCACGACGAGAAGGCTGCTCTGGAGTATGCTTCCAAGTTAAAAAAACTTGCCGACCAAGTGAAAGATCGCGTCCTTCTTGTGATGCGCGTGTACTTCGAGAAACCTCGAACATCGCTCGGATGGAAGGGCCTGATTAACGATCCCAACCTGGACGGGACATTCGACATCGGTCACGGGTTGTACACGGCACGCAAACTGCTGCTTGACCTGACTGAGATGGGCATCCTTTCCGGTACGGAGTTCCTTGATCCGATCGTACCGCAGTACATTGCTGACTTGGTGTCCTGGGCGGCAATCGGCGCGCGGACGACCGAGAGTCAGATGCACCGAGAGATGGCCAGCGGGCTAAGCATGCCAGTGGGCTTCAAGAACGGTACCGATGGTAATTCGCAGATCGCGGTCGACGCCATGAAGACGTCCCGTGCACCTCACGCATTTCTCGGAATTGACATGGAAGGGCACAACTGCCTTATTCGTACATCAGGCAATCCTTACAGTCACCTAATTCTTCGCGGCGGCACGAGCGGTGCCAACTACGAGGCGAAGACGGTCGCTGAAGTACAGGGAATGCTAAACCAGGCGAGCCTTCCTCCAAGGCTGATGGTGGATTGCTCCCACGCCAATTCAGAGAAGGATCACAACAAACAAGGCATCGCGTTCAAAGACGTCATCGGTCAGCGCCAGACAGGCAACGACGGGCTCGTTGGAGTGATGGTTGAGAGCAATCTCCTACCTGGCAACCAGTCGCTGGCCGAGGATCTTTCAGTACTCCAATACGGCATATCAATCACCGATGCATGTATCGGCTGGGATGAGACTGCCAAACTAGTGGCCTGGGCCCATCAGGAACTCCAAGAGAAGCAGCCAGTCTCCTAACCTAGATCGGCCTGTAGGGATTCACACGTGGCTAATCTTTGCGATGAATTGATGGAGGGCCGCCCGAGCGGTCCTGTCGCGGCGACGTTTGGCGTCTTCGATGGGGTTCACCTTGGTCATCGGCACCTGATAGAGACGTTGGTAATTGCCGCTGCCCAACGGAATGTGATACCGGTGGTGGTCACCCTCGCCAATCATCCTCTGTCCGTGTTGCGCCCTGAGCTTCCGGTCGTGCTTCTGACATCACTCAAAGAGCGGGTCGATTTACTGCATCAAGCAGGCATTCAGCACGTCATCCCCATAACCTTCACGGTAGAGCTCTCCCAACTGTCACCTGAGCAATTCATGCGCGCCTTATGCGATTGCCTAAGTTTAAGTCACATGGTAGTTGGCCCTGATTTCGCTGTTGGCAAAGACCGCTCGGGGTCGCTGCCAGTACTCGAAGCGCTGGGGGCTGCACTCGGCTACTCGATGGATGTCGCCGCTCATTACGAGCTTGCAGGTGAGTCTGTGCGATCCAGCGCTGTGCGCACAGCACTGGCCACGGGTGACCTACCAACCGTCGAGCGTTTCCTGGGAAGGCATTTCACGCTGGACGGCCCCGTCATCGAAGGCGAAGGGCGCGGCGGAGGCCTGCTAGGATTCCCTACAGTCAATATAGGCTTAGGGCCTTTGCAGGCACTACCGGCAGACGGAGTGTACGCCACTTGGATTGAGGTTCATGGTGAATGGTATGCCTCTGCGACGAGCGTGGGCATCAAGCCAACGTTCCATCAGGACGCTCCTAGAGTAGTGGAATCGTTCATCCTAGACTACGACGGTAACCTATACGGGCAGCCGGTTCGCGTAGAGTTCGTAGCCCGGCTGCGAGACCAAGAGAAATTCGACTCGGTGGACGCACTCATCGCACAGATGCAGCGAGATGTCGAAGAGACCAAAGCCCTTCTGGGCCGCTAATACGAGAGGATTGTTCGCCTTGCCAAAGCTTGACGCAGAGGTACTACACCGGATCACCAAGCGTGGTGTGGCCGAGATCATCCCCGAGGTCGAATTCTTGAAGCGCTTAGAAGGGGACAAGCCCCTCAAGCTCAAGATGGGATTCGATCCGAGCAGGCCTGATCTTCACCTAGGCCACGTGGTAGGGTTGCGCAAGCTCCGTCAGCTTCAGGATCTTGGCCACGAGCTGGTCCTGATTGTAGGTGATTGGACCGCGCAGATAGGTGATCCATCAGGCCAATCCGACACCCGTACGATGCTGGATGCTGCGCAGGTCAAAGAAAACGCCGAGACGTACATGCGTCAGTTTTTCAGGGTTGTTGACCCTGAAAAGACACGCGCCGTGTACCAGAGTGAGTGGTTCGGAAAATTCACGTTGGCCTCCGTGATTGAATTGACTTCCTACTTCACTGTGAACCAATTCCTCCATCGCGAGGATTTCGCTAACCGATACGCAGGGCAACGCCCCATCGCTATCACGGAGTTGCTGTACCCCCTACTCCAGGGCTACGACTCGGTCGCTATCGAGGCCGATGTTGAGTTCGGAGGCACGGATCAACTGTTTAATCTGATGGTGGGCCGCGAGCTACAGGAGAAGAAAGGTCAACGACCCCAAATAGTTTTCACGATGCCTATCCTTCCAGGCACGGACGGCGTACGACGCATGGGCAAGTCACTGGGCAATTACATCGCCATAGAGGACGCGCCATCCGAAATGTTTGGCAAGGTGATGTCGTTGCCCGATAACGTTATCGCCCTCTATTTCGAGTTACTGACCGACATTCCCGACAAAGAACTTGAGGAGATCCGAACAGCCATCGAAGCGCGTACCACGAATCCGATAGAATTCAAGAAACGCTTGGGACTGGAGTTGGTCACGTGGTTCCACTCAGCCGAGGACGGTGCTCAAGTGCAGGCTGAGTTCGAGCGGGTATTCCAGCAGCGGGAGCAGCCGGTAAATGTGCCTGACTTCACGGTGACCAAAGCGACCGAAGGTGCGTCAAACATAGACGAAGGCTCATTCACAGCAGACCTATCCCGTCTGCTGGTAGCAGCGGGGCTCGCGGCCAGCCGCGGTGAAGCCCGTCGCCTACTGCAACAGAAGGCAGTGGAGATTGATGGTACGCGCGTCATCGAAGAGACGGTCCAAGTGCCATTCGGCGTAATCGTTCGCGCAGGTCGCCGACGGTTTGTTCGCCTGGTGAAGGGTTAGCTGATGAATAGCATTCCGCTCCGGGCCATCGCAGTCACAGGCGATATGGCTGTGCTAGCGGCATTCCCATTCATCGGAGCGATGAGCCACGAAGACCCGGTCTCGGTAGAAAGCTTCACCCGCACAGTGGTACCGTTCGCTATCGCATGGCTGTTGGTTGGCACAGCATCTACCAGCTTTGTCGTGGCAACAATTAGCTCACGCATGCTAATACTCCATCGTGTACTAGCGGCGATCGTTAGCTCAGGTGTTATCGCGATCGTGCTCCGCGGCGTGCTATTCGATAGGTCGTTCTCAGTGGCGTTCGCCATCGTCGCGGTTGTTACGACAACGTTGCTGATTTTTATTTGGCGCTTAGCCCTGGCGACAGTACTCAACAGGCGTAGGCCAGTGAGACAGCCCTAACCACACCTTGCCCCATTGGCGCTCAGCGAGTGGCACGTCCATGACCGCGGCATAAATCTACTAGAGGCAACACCAAGTAGGAGTCGCCGCTACATAGTGTCGGGTGTAGTCATCCCCATGAGAGTAAGCGTGCGTGCCAGGACTATCCGGGCAGCCTCAACGAGCTTAAGGCGAGCCTTCATAACCGGCTCGTCGATAGGCTCGGACGAGACCACGCGGCATTGGTCGTAAAATTGATGAAACGCGTTGGCCAACTCCACGGCGTAGTGTGGCAACGCGTGGGGAGCGAGCGTTACAGCGATGGAGTCTATGTGCTCCGGCAATACGAGCATCTTACGCACCAGCGCGAGCTCCGCTTCTTCCTGGAGCAGAGTGACATCACCATCGTCCCAATTCACGTCGCGCTCGGCAGCTTGCCGCAAAATGCCGGCGATACGCGCGTGGGCGTATTGCACGTAGTAAACGGGGTTGTCGCTGGATTCCTTCTTGGCAAGCTCTAGATCAAATTCCATCTGGCTCTCAGCCGCACGGGACAGAAAGAAGAAGCGGCAAGCGTCCGGACCAACTTCCTCGACGAGATCTGCGAGCGTAACGATTTGCCCAGTGCGCTTAGAGGCACGGACGATATCCCCACCCGATTTCAGCGTTACGAGTTGTGAAATGAGGATAGTCAGGCGTGCGTCGTCGATACCAAGCGCGCGAAGAACCGCCTTCATCCGTGTGACGTGCCCCTGGTGGTCGGCACCCCAGATATCAATCACGTGGTCAAAACCACGACGTTCGAGTTTGTTGCGGTGGTAAGCAATGTCAGAAGCAAAATAGGTGGGTGACCCCGAAGTGCGGACGATAACATTATCCTTCTCTTCACCTAGTTTGGTCGACTCGAACCAAGTCGCCCCATCACGCACAGTGGTGTATCCGCCCTTTTCCAGTACACCCATAGCCTCGTCGAACTCGCCTGATTCGAAGAGCGCTTTCTCGCGGAACCAGACATCGAAATCGACACCAATACCAAGGAGGTCAGCAGAGATTGCAACCAGCATCTGATCAAGCCCAACGGCACCAATAGACCTGACACCTGCTGCACGTTCCATCTCCAAAAATTCGCGCCCATAATCTTTGGCAATCTGTTCCCCAACTTCAATGAGATACTGGCCTTGGTAGCCATTTTCAGGGATAGCTTCCTCCGTCTCACCGAGTGCTTGGGCATAGCGAACATAAGTGGATTCGTAGAACAATTCCATCTGGGTACCAGCATCATTGACATAGTATTCGCGAGCGACATCGTAGCCTGCGGCAGAGAGGGCGTTGGCAAGAGCGCTTCCCAAGACGGCGCCACGGGCGTGGCCTACGTGCACAGGACCGGTGGGGTTCACGCTAACGAATTCAATCTGCACGCTCTTGCCTGTACCAAAGCCCGTGTTCCCGAAAGTAAATCCTGCTTCGCGTATGACTTCAACCTGCGCCTGCAACCAGGAGTCACTGAGCTTGACGTTGAGGAACCCAGGAGTGGCTACCCAAACCGATTCGATGACCCCGTCAAGCTTGAGGAAAGGCACAAGGCTCTCAGCAATCTGGAGTGGTGCTCTACCAGCGACCTTGGCCACTCGGAGGGGCAGGCTCGACGCGAAGTCGCCATTTGCAGGGTTCTGGGGGCGGTCGATGGGAGCTGAAGGCAAATCACCCTCAGGCAGGACTCCCTGTTTCTGCGCTTCGATAATGGCTGCTGTAAAGCGCTTGGTTATTTCGGTAAGTATGGTCATGTATCAATTCTACGAGCCAGCGCTCGCAGCGCCAAATACAAGATGCCATACCTGCGTGACAGTCACGCCCGGGCCTTATCGGCACCGATGGCGCGCGCAGTATCTAATCTGGTGCGGGGCCTCTGTGTAGAGATGGTTACGTAGCGTATCCCAGATGATTCTGCGGCCACTCCAGGTAGCTTTCGTGGAAAATGGAACTATACCTATCTATCCCCATTGGGGATTACCCTAATGAACACTGAGGATAAGGAATTGGGCTTCCCGAAAGATCTGGTCGCACTTTCTAGCTGTGAGCATTCATCAAACAAACCTTTCTGCGGAAAAACGCATGCTGCAAGCGCTCAGGCCATTTGGGGGTTGGTAAATATGCCGGAGGCGATGGAGTTTTGACTAATGAAGCCCGTAGATGAGACTGCCATACGCTCAGTGATGGGCACGGTGGATAGCGTGAGGACCATAGAGGGCGACGGTTTCGCGGTTCGCAGGCCGTTCCCGACGGAGCAGCTTGCGATGTACGATCCGTTCCTGCTACTGGACGAGATGGGGCCCACCGATTACGCCCCAGGCGAAGCCGTCGGTGCACCCGACCACCCACACCGAGGGTTCGAGACGGTGACTTACATGTTGGACGGATCTTTCCAGCACAAGGATTCCGCAGGGAATTTCGGCATTTTAACCCCTGGGTCCGTGCAATGGATGACTGCTGGTTCAGGTGTCGTCCACTCCGAAGTACCTTCTGAGGCGATTCTGCAGAACGGCGGTCGCCTACATGGTTTCCAGCTATGGGTGAATCTACCCGCCGTGGAGAAAATGGTGCCTCCTCGTTACCAGGAATTCCCTGCAGATGAGGTACCAGTCGCAAGCAATGAGGCTGGCGTTTGGGTCAGGGTAATCGCAGGCGAAGCCCTAGGGGTGTATGCGGTTATCAATACCCATACCCCCGTCATTTACCTACATTTCATCCTGCAGCCAGGAGCGTCGCACTTACAGCGTGTGCCATCCGAGTACAACGCGTTCGCCTATGTGATCGAAGGGCGAGGACGCTTCGCAACCGATGAGGAGGAGGAAGAGAGTGGTGAGGGGAATCTCGTGGCGTTTGATCAGGACGGTGGACAAGTCTGCATGACCAACACCGGCGACCGACCATTAAGTTTTCTGCTTCTAGGTGGGTTGCCCATCAACGAGCAGTTGGCTCGCTACGGGCCCTTCGTGATGAACACCAAAGAGGAAGTCCTCCAAGCTATCGAGGACTACGACGCCGGTCGCATAGGAGTGATTGACTTTTAATTTTTGCCGCCGGTAGGCCCGAAGTGCTAGCTATTGGACGACACCCATGACTCCCGTGGTGTAGCGATCGACGGCATCCCGGTCGACTTCAATCCCAAGGCCTGGAGTTTGGGGCACTGTGATATGGCCGCGGACGGGCACCAAGGGGTGCACGAGAAGGTCGCTTTCAAGCCAGCGACCTGAGGTTAATCCGCTGGCTTCCGCTTCGCCAAGGCAGGACGCAAGGTGAAGCGCGGCTGCGGTGCCGACGCCTGTTTCCATAGAGGACGCGATCACGGAGCGCAATCCGTGCTGAGCGGCTAGGACCATAATCGACTGGGTTGCACGGATACCACCAGCGAGCGCGGGCTTGATAATCAGGACATCGGCTGCGCCAGCCTCAATTATGTTCAAAGCGTCAGCGAACGTTTTTTGCGATTCATCCGCCGCAATAGGCGTCGAAGCAGCCTTGCGCACTTCAGCCATCCCTTTAAGGTCCAAGTTCATGACGGGTTGTTCAACGAACTCTAGGTTGAATTGCTCAAGCATTTTGAGGGTGGCTATAGCACGATCGGGGCTCCAAGCCTCATCGGCATCTGCTCGAAGGGCGATATCGTAGCCAATCGCCTCTCTCACCTGACGGACAACAGCGATGTCATGCTCAACGAAGCGTGAGCCGATAGACAGTTTCACGCAGATGAAACCGTCGTCAACTGCTTGCTTGGCCTGTCGCGCAGCCTCTGCAGGCTCTACAAAGCTTATGTCAGCGCACATGGGAACCCAGTCGATCACGCCACTGAGCAAGTCCTCGATGGGCCTGAGCCGCTGCTGCCCAATGAGATCGAGAGCTGCGGTCTCCAAGCCAAAGCGCAGAACATCACCCTCAGGAGTTTGCGGGGTGAGAGCAGAGACAACATCAAATGCCATGCTTGGGGTGAGGCCTATGGTTATGGGCGCAAGTTCGTGAAGCATGGCCCCAATCTCGGCTATACGTTCCTCGCTGGCTGAACCTGGCGGCGAGGCCTCGCCGACCCCCAAAAGTCCATCATCGGTCTGCATCCAGAGAAGCAGCGCATAACGCACGAGTTGTTTGCCGCCAGTATCTTCTGGATGGCCATATGGGACTTTCACCCCTCGCCATTCGACCTTCGATATCTCCATGGGGCCATTATGAGGCGCAAAGCATCGCTGAACCATACCAACAAGACGAGAAATAGCGACGATACGGAACTTCTACATCAGGAGTTATAGATCAAGTCTGTGAAGCCCCTCGTCGAACAACCCTATTTTGTAGTGTCCCTCGTTGAGAAACATGGTTGGATGAGAAGCGCAATGGTGAAATTACCGGAAGAGGAAGTCCTCTCCAAAACTGTCTACGCCCGTAGGCACAGAAAAATGCGGACTATGACTCGGATCAACCGATTCTAAGGTCGTCTTGATCTGGGGTATTCCTATCGAGCATCTCGATTCAAATCCCCGCGAGAAGCTGGCGAAGGTCGCCCTCCATCGCTAGGCCATCTCATCTGATACCGCCGTGACGTACCGAGAGACGGTGGCGGCGAGACCTGAAAGGCCCTCTAGGGTGGGGTTTTGGGCGATGATTATCTGTGCCTCTGTGCGGGCGGACGTGAACAGGTCTCGGTCGTCAAGGTGGGCCATCTTGAGCGTCGGCAGGCCGGACTGGCGCGTGCCAAAGTGATCGCCAGCGCCGCGCAAGCGCAGGTCAGCCTCAGCTATGTCGAAACCATCGTTCGTCTTCACCAACACATCGAGCCTCGCCTTTGAGTCCTTAGACAGTGAATCCGAGAGCAAAAGACAGTAGCTCTGATGCTCTCCACGCCCCACCCGCCCGCGTAGTTGGTGTAATTGAGCTAGGCCGAAGCGGTCTGCACCTTGGATCATCATTACCGTGGCGTTAGGAACATCGATGCCAACTTCGATAACCGGTGTCGTGACCAATACATCGAGGTTGCCAGAACGAAAGAGGCCCATGACAGCCTGTTTCTCATTCAGAGGCATCCGGCCGTGCAGCAGGCCAACGCGCAGATGGGACAGCGTAGAGTCTCGCAAGCGGTCAAACTCGGCGGTTGCAGCGCGTGCAAGCACAGACTCCGACTCATCGATTAGCGGACATACGATAAATGCCTGTCGGCCATCGGCCACTTCCTTGACTATGAATTCCTCAGCATCAACAGAGCGGCTGATAGGCACGAGGCGAGTCTTTATTTCCAAGCGACCTGCGGGTAGTTCAGAAATAATTGAGGCGTCAAGATCACCGTAAACGGTTAGTGCGAGGGTGCGAGGGATAGGGGTAGCAGACATGAGCAACAGGTGAGACATCCGTGACGTGTTGTCCCGTAGAGCGGCGCGCTGGAGAACACCAAAACGGTGCTGTTCATCAACCACAGCGAGAGCGAGATTCGCGAGCTTTACGTCTTTCTGAATCAACGCGTGGGTACCCACGAGAATGTCTAGCGTGCCCTCGCTAGCGCGGCGGAGTAACTCACGACGGGCAGCGGCTTTCGTGCTTCCGGTGAGCAGGCCAATACTGACGGGGACAGGGTGTGGCTCAAGGTAGACGGTGAACCAGTCCTGCTCAAGACTGGGCTGCACCAGCGCCTCAAGCTGACGGCGGATACCCAAGAAATGTTGCTCGGCGAGC
>CALGTL010000018.1 GCA_937901475.1 uncultured Dehalococcoidia bacterium | reverse complement strand
AATGTGTATCGGCATCAAAAACTTTCTGACGGTCAGCCATCAATGGACCCCTTTCGTAGGAACGGTTTAGTCGGAGAAATCTCTCGCGACCTCCAGTGAACTGAAAATGAGTCAGTTAGCTACGGGCCACTGGTAGAATTGAACCATGGATATACTTGAAACCCTAGGCTCGGGCCCTGCTGAATCGGGCTTTGTCCGCGAGCGCCAAGAACAATGGGAAGCAGAACGGCTTTCCCCCTTGGCCAGCCTTAGCTCCCATACCAAGGGCCGTCTGATAGCCGAGCCCCGCGACTCGTTGCGAACCGAGTTCCAGCGTGATCGTGATCGCGTCATCCACACGAACGCTTTTCGTAGGCTGAAACATAAAACGCAAGTTTTTGTAGCCCCCATTGGAGACCACTTTGTGACGCGCTTGACGCATACCCTTGAGGTTACCCAGATTGCACGCACCATCGCTCGATCTCTGCGACTGAATGAAGACCTCGCAGAAGCCGCCGCACTTGGCCACGACGTAGGGCATACCCCGTTTGGCCACATCGGTGAGCAAGTGCTGGATACACTGCATCCTGGCGGATTCCGGCACAACGAACAGAGCTTGCGAACGGTCGATGTGCTAGAGAAAGAAGGTGCAGGTCTCAATCTCACGCATGAAACACGCCAAGCTATCCTGCGCCACTCGAAACCACGGGGAGACTTTTTGAACGCGGACGAGCTTGATGAACTCACCCTAGAGGCTCAGGTGGTACGCGTGTCCGACGCAATCGCTTATTTGGCTCATGACATCGGCGATGCAATCCGTGCTGGCGTGCTGGGCGAGTCCGATTTGCCTTCGGACGCTCGTGAAGTGCTGGGCACGCGCCACTCACAGAGACTCGATTCCATGGTTAACGACATCGTGACATCTTCCTGGGCCTGCGCGGGCTACGATTCGCTGGCACTGGAGGGCCGGCGACCTCGCCTGAGCATGAGTCCGCAGGTCATGGCGGTTGTAACTCAGCTGCGTGAGTTTATGTTCGACAACGTCTACGTGCCCGCAGGCGATGGACCAGAAGGCAAGAACGCTCGGGTGATAGTCGAGTTCCTCTATGGCCATTTCTTGAAAACCCCAGGAGAAATTCCTGAGCATTATTTTTGTCGCAACGACTCTGTCGACCTCGTGGCGTTGGACTACATCGCGGGGATGACGGACCAATTCGCGCTGCACACCGCTGAAGGGCTCTGCCCTGGCATCGCGAGTAGCGTATTCATTGGAAGGGTGTAGAGTGCCGCCTAGCGCAGGAGATTCTCGAATGATGTCGCGATGCTTTCCTGCTGATGGTGACTCCTGCGCTTACGGGCATACCCGCAAGCGATTGCCTCGCTTGGATGATTGGATCACGCCGAGCTCAGCAAGATTGAGCTTTGGTGCCCGGCAAGAACCCAAGGAACATTGAACGGAATCGGTGGTAGCGCCTTCTGGAATGCCAGCTTTCGGGCAGAATAATCGCCGCATGTAGGCAATTTCTTGTTCTTCGCTGTCACAATCATTTCGCGTCCAGGCAAATTGCTCAGGGTGCACAGGCCGGGTATTAGGTTGCCAGGAGCAACAGCCAGATCCAATTCAACGATGTAACCGAGCCGATCATAGTCGAATTAGAAGGATTATGCCCCTAGACCTACAGCGAACTTCGGGTGATCGGTGCCATTTGAGAGGCGCGAGTCAATACACAAACAGAGCGAAATTGAATATCACGCATCTTGGCTATTCGGGGTGCAGCAAGACAGAATCAAGTTGAGCCATGGCTTAACCTGGGCAACGGAGATCTGATGGCAGCAACTGACGACATCAAGGCTCGCATCGACATAGTCGATGTGGTCGCCGATTACGTCCCCGATTTGAAACGCTCCGGTCGCAATTACCATGCGCGTTGCCCATTTCACCAAGAGAACACCCCCTCGTTTGTGGTGTTCCCTGAGAGACAAACCTGGCGCTGCTTCGGCGCGTGTGCCGAAGGAGGAGATGTCTTTAATTTCACCCAGAAGATCGAAGGCATAGAATTCCCGGATGCTTTGAAGAGATTGGCAGAGCGCGCGGGAGTTGTCCTGCCTGAGCGCACGCAGCGCGAGGATCGCCCACGTAACCCCTTGTTCGCAGTGAATGAGGCAACGCTTCGTTTCTATCGTGAGGCCCTGCAAGCCGACAAGGGCGCTTTGGCGAGAGCTTATGTTGGGCAGCGTGAACTTAGTGAGGAGGCGGTGGCCCGGTTCGGTATCGGCTATGCTCCCAGCACAGGAGACGATCTACTCAAGCACCTCATCGCCCTTGGCTATACAGAAGACCAAGCGGTCGCCGCCGGCGTTGCCTCTCGCTTCGAGTCTGGAGAGATCCGAGACTTCATCCGTGGCCGCCTCACTTTCGTGTTGCGAGACGGCGATGGGCAGGTGATAGGGTTCGCTGGTCGTTCCTTAGATGGCACGAACCCTAAGTACCTGAATACTCCGCAGACCGAATTGTTTGACAAAGGCCGGATGTTGTACGGCCTCGACCGCGCCCGTGATGCCATCGCTCGTGAAGGTGTAGCTGTCGTGGTCGAAGGCTACATGGATGTCATAACGGCGCATGAGCGCGGCTACCAGAACGTGGTCGCCTCTATGGGAACTGCGTTGACTGAGGAGCAGGTCAAGCTCCTCAGTGCGCGCGCCCCCCGAGTTGTACTGGCGCTAGACGCGGATGCCGCGGGCCAGGAGGCAATGCTTCGGAGTTTGCGTACGTCGTGGCAAATACTGGGGGGTGCAGCACAGGCATCGAAGGGGCGTGGTCGAGCAGATATCAAGCTACGGTCGTCTGATATGGACGCGCTGCGGATCGCGTTGATAGCGGAAGGTAAAGACCCGGATGAAATGATCCGTACGGATAGTTCCAAGTGGCGAGAGCTGATCGCGAATGCAGTGCCGGTAGTGGACTTCCTGATGAGGGCGGAAACTAGCCGTCTGGACATCTCTACAGCAGAGGGGAAGACGGAGGCTGTGGCTTCGTTGATGCCAGTGATCTATGCGATGTCCAATTTCTTGGATCAGGAAAAATACCTCGCGAAGCTTGCCGATTTGTTGTCGGTGTCTGTTGGGCAATTGCAAGCGAGCTTCGAGCGAACGCAATCACAGGCCAGACCCCTGCAACAGCAAGCGCAGCAAAAGGCAAGGCGGCAGAGAGCTAAAGAGGAGGCCGAGTCGGTATTTCGGAAGGCCGACCACGACGTACTCGATGAGTACGTCCTCGCGCTGATTGTGCAGTACCCGGAGATACTCGCACGCGTTGCTGAATTGCCACTGGAGCAGGTGCGCCGGCCGGAGAATCGAGCTTTATTGAGCGCGATTCAATCGGCTGGTACCATTGAGGGCACATATTCGTTGCTGGATGATATGGCTGGGGAGCATCTTTATGCATTGATTGCGAAGGTCTTGCCACCCTCAGACCAGAGGCAAAGAGTAGCCGATTGGGAGGCTTGTTTGCGCCGTATGGAAGAGCGGTACCTCCGGGAGCTGAAGGCACAGGAAGAAATGGCACTGGGCGTAGATGTCTCCCCTGTCGACTCTGAGTACAAGAATGCTGTGGACCGGCAGGCGCTTGAGGTAAATTCGCGGCTACGAGATCTATTTGTCAGCGGGACGGGTGCACCTTAGGCACCCTTTAGCGAACGAGGAGCTGACTTGCAGCAAAACCCGAGTTCCCAAGACGAGACAATCGAACAAGCTACCGCCGAAGCTTCACCCGAAAGCGGTGGCGCATCGACAGCTTTGCTTGATGCTGCGGTTGCAGAAGCCGTTCAGGCCGTTGTGGCGGAAGAGGCGAAGGATGAGTCCTCAACCAAAGACGGTACTGCGGCGCTCGCTAAGAAAGGAACCGAAGCGGAGGAAACTCCTGCTGATGACCCTGACAGCTCAGAGCTAATTGATGACCCGGTTCGCATGTACCTGCGAGAGATTGGCCGTGTCACGTTGCTAACCGCAGCCGATGAACGCCGCTTGGCGCAGGAATTCCAATCAGGTAAGCATGTCAGCTTGGCTGAGAAAGAAATCACTGGTGCCAGCGAACGCCCCGTAACCTCTGCCGATATCGTCAAAATGCTTCTCAAACGCCTAGAAGGCCAGGTCGACCTGCTTGAGGCGATCAGTGCATACTTGGCTATTGAAGACCGTTTGACTCTTAAAATGCTACTGACCAACGAGAAAATCCGGAAGGCGGTCGACGGTGAGTCCAACGTGGAGATGCTCGAAGAGTTCGGGGCGAAATGGAACATGGAGCCCGCCGATGTGGGCAAGCTTATCGTCGAACTATCGCTGAATAGCCACGTGTTGCCTGAGGGAACACTAGATATGATCGGTGAGGATGTCCACGTCACGAATCTCTCGGAGATTCTTGAAGACGCTGACATGCTCCAGAAGCTGGACTCAAATGAGTTCAATCTAAGGCGACATTTCAGCGCTGTGCGGCGCGCGGGAGATGATGCGCAGCAACATTTGGCGGAAGCGAACCTTCGGTTAGTGGTAAGCGTAGCGAAGAAATACATCGGCCGAGGCATGTCGCTCCTCGATCTTATTCAAGAGGGCAATATTGGTTTAATCCGCGCGGTAGAGAAATTCGATTACCGCAAGGGCTACAAATTCTCAACCTACGCGACATGGTGGATTCGCCAAGCGATCACACGAGCCATTGCAGACCAGGCACGGACAATCAGGATTCCTGTGCACATGGTTGAGACCATCAACAAGCTGATGCGGGTAAGCCGCCGGCTCGTTCAAGAGTATGGACGTGAGCCTACGACGCAGGAGATTGCCGTAGGTATGGAAATTACTGCAGAACGGGTGCGGGAGATTATGAAACTCTCCCAGGAACCGGTGTCACTGGAAACACCCATCGGAGAGGAAGAAGACTCCCACCTGGGAGACTTTATCGAAGACAAAGGGGCACCTGCCCCAGCCGATGCCGCGACGTTTCAACTTCTGCGCGAGCAAGTCGAGGACGTCCTAGACACGCTGAGTGACCGTGAGCGACGCGTGTTGCAGCTGCGATTCGGGCTGGAAGACGGGCGGAGCCGCACGCTGGAAGAGGTCGGTAAGGATTTCGGTGTAACGCGGGAGCGCATCCGCCAAATTGAAGCGAAGGCACTTCGCAAGCTGAGACACCCTAGTCGCTCACGTAAGTTACGCGATTTCCTCGAATAAGCTACCCACGCTCAAGGAACAAAGAGAGAGCACCTGAATTCCCAAGTGCTCTCTCTTTGTAGTAAATGCTTCCTGCTAAATTTATTTCGCGACTCCGGGTTCGCATTTAACTCGCACCTAGCAACCAAGAGCGTAGCAGGCATGTGTGGTTCGGCCTGGCTACTTACCAGAGGTATACTGAGACTCAATATCCCCTTCCCCATCGACATCAGATTGCTGAGCCATGGAGTCTTCGATGTTTATTGCGAACTGCCTGTATGCCTGTCGATGGGGTGTCTAGGCAAGAACTTATAAACAAGCCGAGAGCGAGATCTGAATTGGCTGAAACGCCTAATAGGTTGTCAAATTTGCCTGAAGACAGACCCCTCGACTTGAAAGTGTCCCCCCTCGGCTCATTAGGGCTTTACGAATTTCGCATCGTGCTAGTTAGTTTTATGGTGGGCTTTGTAGGCTTTCAGATGCGTCAGGCGACCAACCTGTGGCTCATCTACGATATTACGAAGTCCCCGCTTAGCTTGGGCCTGCTGGGCGTATTTCAGTTTGCTCCCATGTTAATTCTCGTGTTCATCGGTGGATCGGTTGCGGATATGGTCGATCGTCGCAAGCTCCTGATCCTCACGCAGGCGAGCAACTTTCTACTAGCGATCGTACTGGCAGGGCTCGCACTCGGCGGGCGTATCGAAGTCTGGCACATCTATGCGACCACGCTTGTGACCGCTGCCGTAAATACCTTTGAAGGGCCTGCTCGGATGGCCATGTTACCCAGCCTCGTGCCCCGTTCTCACTTGATGAATGCCATTACGTTGAACCAGGCAGCTCGTCACGGCTCGATGTTATTTGGCCCCGCACTCGGAGGGTTGCTTATCGGCCTAGTAGGCCCTGGCTGGACGTATGCAACTGTTGCGCTCGTGTTTATCCCCACGGTAGGGGTCCTGTTTCTTCTGAAACCCATGCCCCCGGATCCAGAGGCGCGGCGTCGAGGGATGTCTGTCAGTTCCATGCTCGAGGGTTTCCGCTTCGTCTTGGGGACTCACGTGTTTCTCGCTATGATGCTTCTGGACGTCGTAGCGATGCTGTTTACACATCATCGTGGACTGATTCCCATATTTGCTGAAGACATACTGAATGCGGGGGAATTTGGTTTCGGAATCATGCTATCGGCACCCGCTGCGGGATTCCTCATTGGGTCCGCGATACTACTGATTGCTGGTGACGTTAGGCATAAAGGCATAATTGTGGTCGGGACATATGTAGCATATATGGCCGCTATCGCCATTTTCGCTTCGTCGACCACATATTGGATTTCACTGCTCGCTTTGGCTGCGGTTGGCGGGCTTGATGGAGTGGGTGCCATCATGCGCTCTACGATTCTGCAGGGGGCCGTGTCTGACGAGATACGAGGCCGCGCTACCGCTGTCCTACAGCTTTCGAACCGTGGGGGCCCTTCTATGGGACAGCTTATGTTGGGAGCTATGGCTGCCGTTGTGTCTGCTCCTACTTCGCTTCTGATTGGCTCGGTTGTGGGCATTCTTACGTTGGTTATCGTTATGAGTACGGTGCGCAGCGTCGCGACTTACAAAGGCTGAGATGATCTTTTCCGAGAAATTGCCTTTGCCGGCCCCGTTCGATTTTCATTTGACGATGGGGCACCAGACGCACTTTCGGGGGCGTTCGGGCGCAGACCTGTACGCTGATGGTACGTACTACCGTGCGCTGCGTCGTGGCAACGATGTCATCGTCGCTGGTATGAAACCCACAGATGATGCGCAGCTTGAAGTGCGATTGCTATCTGCAGGAGGCGAGCCTGAACTGGCCTTCGCGAGTGAGGCGGTATCCCACCTCTTGGCACTCGATGTAGACCTCACGGGCTTCTACTCGATGTTAGACCACGACCCCGTGCTATATAAGGCTGTCGGGCGCCTGCATGGCCTTTGGCCCGCCCGCTCGGAGACCGTGTTTGAGGCACTGGTCGTTGCGATTATCGGCCAGCAAATATCGGCGAACGTTGCGCGAGTGATTCGTGAGGGAATAGTGGAAGCCTATGGTACCCAGGTTGTAGCGGAAGGCCATATGTTATATGCCTTCCCTCGACCTGAGAGCTTCAGTAACGCAACTTCCGATCAACTCCGTGCCCTAAAGCTAAGTTCACGTAAGGTTGAATACATCCAAGACACGGCCCGTCGTACGCTGGAGGGTGAACTGGAACGCGAGCGATTCGTGGGCATGGATAACGAAGAAGTCATTGCTGAGCTAATCAAGGTGCGAGGCATTGGGCGCTGGTCGGCTGAATGGATGCTGATGCGAGCACTGGGTAGATTAGATGTGCTACCCGCCGGGGATTTGGCTCTTCGTCGTGTAGTGTCAGAACTCTACTTTGATGGAGCGATCATCACTGAGGCGCAGCTTGCGACCTTTGGTGAGGAACGCTGGTCCCCCTATCGAGGATTGGCCACCACCTACCTCTTTTCGTACCTGCGGCAGCGACGGCTGACGCAAAGTAACCAGGCTACGCAAGGGCCTAGCTAAGTCTGCTAGTGCCTACATCCTAGGCAATCCCATCCCTGCGAGGCCGCGTTTGTTCATTTTCCCTGAGGTGAACTGCTTCATCATCTTCTGCATCTGCTTGAACTGAGCTAGAAGTTGATTTAAATCAGCTGGTGTTGTGCCTGAACCGCTGGCGATACGCTTGCGACGGCTACCGTTGATCCGCTCAGGGTGCTGACGCTCCCACATGGTCATGGAGGAAATCATCGCCTCCATGCGCTTCATTTTTTTGTCATCCATCTCTGCTGGCAATTTACCGCGCAAAGCGCGGGCACCAGGAATCATTTCCATGATGGACGCGATAGACCCCATCTTTTGAATTTGGCGTAACTGGGTCAGGAAATCGTCTAGATCGAACTGCGCCTTGCGCATCTTGCGCTCAAGTTCAACAGCCTGCTCTTCAGTGAATTGCTCCTGCGCTCGCTCCACCAGCGTGACGACGTCACCCATGCCAAGAATACGTGAAGCCATACGGTCCGGGTGAAAAACCTCAAGGGCGTCTGCCTTCTCTCCCGTTCCTGCAAATTTGATAGGGACACCCGTGACATGAGTTGCGGAGAGTGCCGCTCCGCCCCGTGCGTCACCGTCGAGCTTAGAGAGAATCAAACCCGTTAGGCCTGTACGTTTATTGAACGCATCAGCCGCATTTACAGCATCTTGACCAGTCATGGCATCCACGACTAACAAGACTTCTAAAGGGTTGATACGACTCTTGATGTCGTCGAGTTCACTCATGAGGTCATCGTCGACATGCAGGCGACCGCCCGTGTCGACGATGGCCCACATCACTCCCATTTCGCGGGCTCGGCGAATGCCGTTTTCGGCAACCTTTGGAGCGTCGTCAGGGCCAGCGTTCTCACGATAAACGGGCACATCTAGCTGCTTACCCAAGGCCTCCAACTGATCCATGGCAGCAGGGCGCCTCATGTCTGCTGCGATTAGCAAGGCGCGCTGCTCCTGGCGACGTAGGTGCAGAGCGAGCTTGGCCGCCGTGGTGGTTTTACCAGAGCCTTGTAGGCCAACGAGCATAATAACGTTGGGCGGCGCATTCTGAGGCTTTAGGGTGTTGTGGCCATTGCCTAGCAGTTCGACTAATTGGTCATGAACGATCTTGATCACGGCTTGGCCTGGTGAAATACCCTTAAGCACGTCACCGCCAATAGCCTGTTCTCGGATGGTCGCTACAAACTCGCGAGCCACCTTGAAGTTGACATCTGCCTCCAGCAGCGCGAGTCGCACCTCCCGCAGGGCAGCGTCGATATCTTCCTCAGTGATACGGCCCTTGCTGCCGAGCTTCGCGAAGACGCCTGTGAGCTTGTCTGTAAGGTTGTCAAACATCTCTTTAAGGTTACCCGGTTGATTAGCCTCGGCCAAGGGGAAGCCTCCCCGATATAAAAGATGGATATTATTGAGAGCCTGCTACCATGCCGTGGACCTTTCCGTAGGCTGTGCTCCCTATGCAGACCCCGCAGTCAGACCCGATTACCAAGGACCCCATGCGTTGGCGCATGTTGGCGCTGGCTGCTATGGCGTATGGCTGCTTCGGGCTGGCGGTAGCGTCCATACCGCCGCTGGTTGACCCTATCATTGAAGACTTGGAGATGACCTCCGCGCAGATGGGGCTTGTTCTCGGTGTGTGGCAACTCGTTTTCATCGGAACCGCATCGCCGCTCGGGTCGCTAGTGGACCGCTGGGGAGCGCGCCGCGCTATAGCGTTGGGTCTGGGCCTCATTTTGCTGTCGTTGCTGCTACGCGGCCTGGCTACCAATTTCACCACGTTGCTGCTGGCCGTCGCATTGTTCGGTGCGGGAGGCCCGATTATTTCCATTGGCATGCCTAAAGTGGTCGCCCAATGGTTCTCCGGCAACGAGCGCGGCCCAGCGACAGGTACGTACGTTGTAGGACGTGACATAGGATCGGTATTTGCGCTGGCGACAGCGGCAAGCTTCGTCATTGCCCTGACGGGGTCTTGGCGCGGGATCTCGATTGTTTATGGTTTGATCACACTTGTAGTCATCGTGCTGTGGCTGATGTTCGGCAAAGACGCACCGCCAGCTCCTGCTGCCCATCGAGCTGGCGCTAACTTGAGCGATGGAATGTTTCACTCTCCTGCTGATAAGGGGATTATGTCCCTACTCAAGATTCGCAACGTTCAGGTGGTGCTGGTGCTCGGGTTTGTAGTTTTCTTTATGAATCACGCCCTAGGAGCCTGGCTCCCGACTGTCCTCCAGGAAACAGGGATGTCACTTGCGGCTTCGGGTCGCTGGGTCGCTGCAGGTATCGCTGTTGGTATGATCTCCAACTTCGCAGTGCCATCGTTGGCGCAGATGGGCCTGCGATCAATCTGGCTGGTCGTGATGTTGATGGGAGGCACACTATCGACAATAGGGCTCGTGTACTTCACCGGCTCTGCACTAATCGCTATGGTGCTGCTTGGCACTGCTATACGGCTGCCTGCGATGCAGGTACTCACGCTCGTACTTATGGAAACGCCTGGTGTGGGAGCGAAGCGAGTGGGCTTGGCGGCTGGTGTGTTCTTTGCGATCGCCGAAATCGGTGGATTCACAGGACCGCTCATGATGGGCGTCGTGCGCGATGCCACCGGAGGGCTGGACGGGGGCCTCTGGGTTATCGTCGCCATCACGGCTGCTACGACAGCGCTGCCTTTGCTGATCCGTGAGCCACGCGCCTAGAAGTCGGAGCGGCCTTCGAATGCACGCGTAAGCGTCAGATCGTCGGCGTATTCGAGGTCCCCGCCGACCGGCAGGCCGCGTGCAAGCCTTGTGACCTTCGGGCCCAGTGCCGAGACGATTTGCCTGATGTACATGGCCGTCGCTTCACCTTCGATTGTCGGGTTTGTAGCGACTACCACCTCTTGAACGGAGCCATCGCTGAGTCGAGTGAGCAACTCACGGATACGCAGGTCTTCTGGGCCAACATTGTTCATCGGATCGATGATGCCATGGAGAACATGGTAGAGGCCTTTGAATGCACCCGTCCGCTCTAGCGCCAATACGTCCAATGGTTCCTGTACCACACAGATGCGAGTGCGGTCGCGTCCCGGGTTCCCGCAGACGCCGCAGGGGTTAGATTCGGTGATGTTCTGACAAAGCGAGCAGAACGTGATCGAGTCCTTAACGGTGCCGATGGCGGTTGCTAGCGCAGTAGCATCTGCGGCTGGCATGCGAATCACGTAGTAGGCGAGGCGCTGGGCACTTTTGGGCCCAATCCCGGGTAACTTATTCAGTTGCTCGATAAGCCGTGCGACAGGTGGTGCTAGCGACGGATGGCTACCGTCGTATCCGTAGGAGGTCAAGCGGCTACATCCCCGGGAGCTTCATGCCGCCGGTGATAGCGCCGATCTTTCCTTGAACCATCTCCTGGGACTTGGCCAACGCTTCATTGATTGCCGCAAGAATCATGTCCTGTAGAATTTCAACATCTTCAGGGTCCACCGCTCCAGGGTCGATGGTGATGGACTCGATAGTCTGTTTACCAGAGGCAACACACTTCACGGCGCCTCCTCCAGAGGAGGCCTCCACGGTCATGGTCTCGAGTTCTTCTTGGGCCTGAGCTAGCCTAACTTGCATCTGCTGGGCCTGCTTTATGAAATTCTTGTTCATCAGGTTATCTCCTCTTCATCTGGCCCGGGAAAATAATCCGCAGGGACCTGGTTACTGGGTAATGCCGGCACCGACTCGCTCTCGCTCTCATTCTCCAAAGGCAGGCTTGGTATTTCCTGCATCTCGTTGAAGAGATTCCGGGCCATGGCAGGTATTTCGCTGCTTACGGAAACCGCTGCTTCGGGAGCGACCATAGGATCCACCGGCACTTCGTCGACGATGGTCGTAGCCTCTTGTGCCACCGGTGTTTCGACCCCAAGTGGAGCGGCGTGTGTCATTGCCTGCGCTTCAAACGGTGACACGACAGAATCCTCTTCACCTTCAAGTTCGGCAGTAGCGGCATCGATAGCGGATGCAGCTTCAAGGCTGGGCTCGATAGGTGCTTCGTTGCCAACGGGTACTGCGTCGACATTTGGAGTAGCTTCTTCTGCGACAGTAGCCTTCACCGCGGGAATGGATGTTTCAGCAATAGGTACTGTGGGTGTAGGAGCCTCAGGTGACTGAACTGCCTTTTGAATGACCTGCCCCCCTAGGTTCATGGCAGCACGGACAAGGTGCCCTGGCTGGTCGGCGTTGAGGTTGGCAGTGCTGCGGCTGCTGTCGGTCTCCACTTTTAGCGTGTATTTCCCGCCTAGGGATTCTTCAAGAATCCGCTCAACTTCAAGCCTGCACCGAGGGTCTTCGAGCTCGTCTTGAAGCCGCTCGCTGTTGGAGGTATGCGTGAACCGAACAACCAATTCTGTTCCAACAACCTGTCGTTTGGTGGAGCTACGAAGCAGGGCGGCCACGTCGAAACGGCGGCGCGGTACGCGACCTAGTGCTCGAAGGATGCCCGGCCAGGCCGCTCCTACTCGTTCCTCGAGCGGAGCATTGGCATCTATTACTGGGCTAGCCGAGGCCTGTTCAGCAGGTCTATTGGCATACGCTTGCTGCGGTTGCTGAACAGGTGCTTGCGGCGGGCGCGGTTGCTGTTGTGGCACATATGCCGGTTGCTGTGCGGACTTCTGCACTGGCTGTCGATAAGCGGGTGTTGCTGCAGTTGAGGCCTTAGCCGCAGGGACTGCTGGTGCTACGACCAAAGGCTGCGGGGCGAGGCTCAATTCAACGGTCGCGAGCTCTAATGGCAAAGGTGAGGGTTGATCGAATTTGAGCGACACTTGGCCAAACAGGCGCAAGGCTCGTAGGAGGTGCTCCATAGTGGTGTTCGTCGCTGCGAATGACAGTTCTGTTTGCGCTTCTTTAGCAAGCTCGAGCGAGTCCTTCACCCCAGACTTCATAAGGAGAGCGGCGCGCAGGAAATCAACGGTCATACGATGGAGAGGACGAAGGTCCTGACCTTCTGAAGCGACAGTGTTAATCAACTCCAACGCTGCAGCGGTGTTGCTGCTCAGCAAGTGTTTAACCAAAGCGATGGCGCGTTCTTCGCCACCAGTCCCAAGTAGTTCTCGCACCTGCTCGATATTGATTTTCGCTCCGAATGACGTGATGAGCTGGTCTAGCATGTTGGTCGCGTCGCGAAGGCTGCCACTGGCAGCTCTGGATACCACGCGCAGCACTTCTGGTGAAACGTCTACGTTTTCTGATGTAGCGATTTCTGTAAGCCGCTCGGCCACGTCGGCTGGGGAGATACGGCGGAAGTCGTACCTCTGGCACCTCGAGATAATGGTGGCAGGCAGGCGGTGCGGTTCGGTCGTAGCGAGGACGAATACACTATGTGGCGGCGGCTCTTCTAACGTTTTAAGGAATGCATTGAAGGCGTCATTAGTTAGCGCGTGGGCTTCATCAATGATGTAGACCTTGTACTTACCCTGCGTGGGCAAAAACCGTACCTTCTCCCGCAGGTCCCGCATTTCGTCAATGCCCCGATTACTCGCCGCGTCGATCTCAATGAGATCCACATAATTCCCTTGCTCGATAGCACGACAGGCATCGCAACTCCCGCAAGGGTCGCCGAATGCGGGCGGGCGCATCGTACAGTTAAGAGCTTTTGCTAATACGCGCGCAGTAGAAGTCTTACCGGTGCCTCGTGGACCGCAAAGAAGGTACGCGTGCGCAGTCCGCCCCGTGGCGATTGCCTGGGTAAGTGTTTGCGTTATAGGCCCTTGGCCGACGATGTCGGCGAAGCGTGGGGGTCGCCACTTGCGGTAAAGCACCTCGCCACTCATCTACTACGCGCCTCCTGCGGCGGATCCGGTCTGCTTCGGGAAAAGGACAGACAGGGCTTGAGTCTCAAACGCCTTCATGATTGCCTCCTCGTCCGGGTTGGCATGGTCATGCCCTAATAAGTGCAGGACGCCGTGGACGATAAGCAACGCGACCTCTTCATCAACCGGAACATTGTGCTCGCTCGCCTGGCGTACAGCCAAGGGGTACGACAGCACAATCTCTCCAAGCGATAGAGATTCGCCAGGCATACTAGGGAATGGAGGGACTTCATTAGCGTTTGCTTCAGCTAAAGACGCATCGCTTTCGTCACCGAATGATAGAACATCCGTGGGCTCATCAAAGCCTCGGTAGCGTAAGTTCAGATCATGTAGTGTTTTGTCGTCAGCAATCACAATGCTCACGCTTCGGTCTCCTTGAGGGTAAGCGACTTTCAGCGCAGCCGTGGCTGCACGCCTTACGAAGGGCGTCTTTACCAAGCCCCGGTAAGCAGGGAACAAGCGAATATCGATTGAGCGTTTCTGCGGGCCTGTAAGCATAGAGCCACCTTCCGGCATCATAGCATGAGGGGGTGCGCTATCATGGCGCCGGCTGGCAGGAATGGTGCGATACCGCCCCTAGATTAGAAGCTGCGCGTGAAACATAGGGTCATGCGAACAGGAGACAGGCATGAATGGAGCAGAGGTGGTAGCGGATTCGTTGGGCAGGGTGAACCGCATCTTGCACCGGGCGATAGAAGGAGTCCCTGTTGATCTGCTCAATAAGCAGCCGGCGCCTGAATCAAATTCGATGGCCTGGCTTGCATGGCACCTTTGTCGTGTTCAAGATCACCACATCTCGGATCTTCTTAAGACTTCACAATTGTGGGTTTCCGATGGCTGGCATGAGAAGTTCGGCATGGCTAAGGACGAGCATGAGACCGGCACCGGCCACACGCTAGAGCAGGTGGCGGCGCTCAAAGTCGATTCCGGTGCCCTCTCACTCGGGTATGCAGATGCCGTGCTCGAACAATCTACGCGGTACCTTGCAACGGTGTCCCCAGAGGACCTCGAAGCTGAGATTAATGAGCCACAATACAGCCCGTTGCCAACCGTAGGCGTTCGTTTAGTGAGCATCATGTCTGACAACACGCAACATGCGGGGCAAGTGATGTACGCGCGCGGCCTCCTCGAAGGCTTCGGGTGGATGAGTGTTTAGAGGCGCCAGGGGCCGAGATACGCTTAGGAAAAGAACGATAGGAGCTTCATGAGCACGACAACTCTTTACGCTGATGCTATTCGCCGATCTGACGCCGACCTGCATCGGGCGCTGGACGATCTGAGTACTGAGGAATTGAAGAAACAACCGGCCGGCCAAGAGAGCAACCCTATCGGCTGGTTGGTGTGGCACCTGACCCGCACCCGGGACAACATCTCTGCGAGCATCGTTGGGGATACACCGATCTGGGAAACCGGTGACTGGGGAGCCCGTTTCGGTATGGATGGAGAAGTCCCTCGATTCGCACCAGAGGAAGTTCATCTATTTGACCCGAAGGATTATGAGACTTTGGTGGGCTACTTTGACGCGGTCGCTGAGAAGAGCCTAGAGATTGTTGAGGCCCTTCCTGAAGAAGACATGGGGCGCTTGGTGCAGTCCACTATTCCTGGTAGACCTGCGCAACCGATTACATCGCGGCTCGCGGTAATCCTCAATGACAACATTCAGCATGTTGGGCAAATCGCGTACCTACGTGGATTGATTCGTGGGCACGGCTGGTATTAGAGGGAGGATATAAATGACAACGCAGAACGAAGTCCCGCAATTTTCATTAGACCTCTTTTCACTCAAAGGGCGAGTTGCGGTCGTCACAGGCGGCAGTGATGGTATCGGACGCATGATTGCTCATGGCTTCGTCGACGCCGGTGCCAGTGTCGTGATTGCCGCGAGAACTCAGGAGAAGATTGACAGTGTTGTCGCGGAGATTGAGACCAAGGGGGGCCAGGTGCTTGGCTTCTCTACTGACGTTACTGACATCGAATCCGTTGCACGTATGCGTGATGCTGCGCTGGAGCGGTTCGGCAAGATCGATATTCTGATGAACGTTGTTGGTGGCTCCCAGGGCCCCACGTTCAGCCGGGGTCGATTGCTAGATCTGGAAAAGGCCGATTTCATGGAGGCATTCAACATCAACGTTGCGTCCGTATTCGTTTGCTGTCACGAAATCGTCCCGCACATGCTAGAGCGTGGCAAGGGAGTGGTCATCAACATGTCATCCATAGGCGCGCGCGACTACCGCCCGCCTGAACCAGTGATGAGCGTTTACAACATGTCCAAGGCCGCCGTCATGCACCTGACGCGCAATATGGCGAAAGAGTGGGAGCCTAACGTCCGTGTGAACTGCATTAATGCTGGCCATTTCCTCACGCCGCGGCGCGTGCGAACGGAGACGCCTGAGCGACGTGCTAAATCGCTGGCAGAGATCCAGATTGGTCGCTTTGGTACGCCAGAGGACATTGCGGCAGCAGCTATCTATATCGCGTCCGATGCAGGCGCGTTCTTCAATGCTTCATACCTAGATCTCAATGGCGGAAACTAGGATGAACTCGACTACTAAGAAGGAGTAACCATGGACTTCTCAAGATTCTCACTGGAAGGCCGCACCGTCATTATCACAGGAGGCAGTGGCGGCATCGGGATGGGCTGCGCGCGTGCATTCGCCGAGGTTGGCGCAAACATCGTCATTGTGGGTGTGCCCGCAGAGAGCATTGCGCCCGCCGTGGCTGAGATTGAGGCACTTGGTGCGCAAACGCTCGGCGTAGCCGCTAACGTCGCGAAGGCTGCCGACGTAGATACGATGGTTGAGCAAACGCTGGATCGTTTTGGCCGAATTGATGTGCTCGTCAACGTTGCCGGTGGCACCTATAGCCGCAACCCGGAGATGCCTCAGTTCAGCCGCGCCCCGCTTTTGGAACTCGATGAGCAGGATTTCATGACAGCGTTTGATGCAAATGTGAAGACAGCATTCCTTTGTGCCAAGGCCGTGGTTCCGTACATGAAGAAGATTGGCGCTGGTGCAATCATCAACACGGGGTCGAGTGCGGGCCTACACGTGCAGAAAGGGCCGGGCGATCTCGCCACCTACGGAGCAGCGAAAGCTGCCGTGCATGCGCTCACTGCTCGGATGGCAGCACAATGGGGCCCGGAGGTGCGCGTTAATTGCATAGCACCTGGCACCATAGACACTCCGCGTCCAGCGGGGACGGTGCGCCCTGAAATGGCAACGGCCCTAGATCGCATACCTGTAGGTCGTGTGGGTAATGCGAGTGATATCGGCGGAGTCGCCGTATTTTTTGCATCCGACGCAGCAGCGTTCGTGAGCGGACAGACGCTCCCTGTCACCGGCGGCGAGTAGCAGGGAGCGTCTGTCCGCTCACGAACGCGCCATGGTCCGGCAATCCTTGCCCCCACTTTATGACGCACCTCGCACGAATCTACCGACCCGACCGATAGGGAACAGTAGGTAGTCAACCCGGAACTGAAGCAAAGGGAGACTAAAGATGGCAATCATGAACGTGAGAACAGAGCGCAGGTTACTATCGATTCCAGTCGAAGATGGAGCTGAAGCGTTCGTTGAAATGCTCAACAACAACGGTGTTGAGTACATTTTCCTCAATTCAGGCACCGACGTGTTCCCCATCCTAGAAGCCACTCAACGCATGATGGAACAGGAGCGCACCGTTCCTAAGGTCATTCTGTGCATTGATGAGACGACGGCGATGTTTGCGGCCCATGGCTATTACCAGAGCACCGGGCGCGCGCAAGCGGTGCTTGTACACGTGGATGCTGGCACTATCAATATCGGCGGTGCCTGGCACGATGCGCAGCGTGACCATGCGGCCATTATGGTTTTTGCCGGGCGTGCGCCGTCCACGATTGGCGGTGGCACCGCTGGTGGAAAAGACATGAACATCCATTGGATTCAAGAGCAGTCTGATCAAGGTGGAATTGTGCGTAACTTCACAAAATGGGACTACGAGCTTCGCAGCTTGGAGAGCCTCAATTGGGTGATGCAGAAGGCACACCAGGTCGCTCAAGCAGAGCCCGCTGGCCCCGTATACATGACGCTGCCTCGCGAGCTACTCATCCAAGAGATGACTGAATTGCAATTGCCGTCTGCTGGGCGTCATGGTCAACCTATCGCACCAGCAGCCGATCCTGGCTCGATTACATTGCTGGCAGACTGGCTTGCTGGCGCAGAGAAACCACTGATCATCACGGGCTCTTCGGGCCGCTACAAAGAGACAGTGCCTGTTCTCACGGAGATAGCTGAAATCACCGGTGCGCCGGTGCAGGGGGCCATCGGCACACGCCTTAATTTCCCGACTCAGCACCCGCTCAACGCCCAGACGTGTGATGCCCCCAGCGTTAAAGAGGCCGATGTCATCCTTGTCATTGATCACGATAACCCATGGATACCTGACCAAGAAACGCTGGAACCTGCTGCGAAGGTCGCCTGGATAGACATTGACCCGACCAAAGACTCTATCCCCATGTGGTCTTACCCCGCTGATTTAATGATGCACGCGTCGTCGAAAGTGGCCCTACCTGCGCTACTTGTAGCTCTGAAAGCGCGGCTGAGTAGTGACGATAAAGCCCGCGCGTCTAAGCGGGTCGAGGCCTATACGGCCAACACCATCAAGGAGCGTGCACGCCTCAAGCAAGCAGCCATCCTGCACAAGGAAGACCGCCCGATTCACCCACTCTGGGCTGCCTACTGCCTAGAGCAGGTTATTCCGGAAGATGCCATTGTCATGAATGAAGGGATGTCCGGTGGTTGGCCGTGGATTGCGATGTCGGACCGTAAAGTGCCAGGCTCCGTATTCACGGCGGGTGGATCGAGCCTGGGCTGGGGGCTCGGTGCCTCGGTTGGCGCGAAACTGGCTAATCCTGACCGCGATGTGATTGCGCTAGAGGGCGATGGCTCGTTCGTGTTCGCTCGTCCAACGTCAGCGTTCTGGGCAGCGGAGAAGTACAACACTCCGTTTTTGACCATCATCTACAACAACTCTCAGCACATGGCCACAGTCAACAGCTGGGCCCGCGCTTACCCGGGTGGGGTGGGTAAGACCAACAACGACTTCCTCGGAACGTCTATCGACCCATCACCCGACTACGCGGTTCTCGTTCAGGCATGTCGCGGGTACGGAGAAACAGTCGAAGACCCAGCTGAAATTGAAGATGCCATCAGGCGCGGGCTAGAGCGTGTTCATGCCGGCCAGGCCGCCGTAATCGATATCCGGATAGCCCGCATGGATGGTCGCCAGGCTGCCAGGTAGCGCTAGAGGAGCAAACCAAGCAGCACCAGCCTACTATGTCAGCATTGCAGGTATTCATAATTCATCAGTGACGTCCGTCATCACTCCGGCGTTGGTGGGTCGAGTGCCAATTAACGCTGACGCTGACCATCCGTTTCCCTGCCTCGGTTCTCACCTTCTCATGGCAATCGGTACTGCAGAAGCAGGAAATAGGGCTCGTATACTCCCTGTCAGCGGCCGTCGC
Source organism: uncultured Dehalococcoidia bacterium (assembly GCA_937901475.1). Taxonomy (GTDB): domain Bacteria; phylum Chloroflexota; class Dehalococcoidia; order Lucifugimonadales; family Australimonadaceae; genus CALGTL01. Next base: position 27,838 of record CALGTL010000018.1, on the reverse strand, counting down.
TCTTTTTATGTTGTGGTTCTCACAGGAATCAGACTGACGTGTCTGGGCCTGCGTGATCGGCGCACTCTTTGTCATCCATGTGACCCATTTCAGCTGCGTCATTTGCGAGGAACGTGGCCGGCCGCGTGACGAAGGCCACTCGACAGCCAGGACCACAGAAATAATATGTCTCACCCTCATGATCCGCCGTGCCGCCGTTAGGGTTGACCCTCGGTACCGTCATCTTGCAAACCGGGTCGATTGCGGTGTCTCCTGCTTTACCGAATATTATGTCCAACTGCGTCATCGATACTCCTTATCCGTACTTATCTGGAATCGCGATCCTCTGTCCTCGCTTATGCTTTCTATGTGGCCTGCTTGCCCCACCGGCGCAGCCGCAAACTATTGCTAACAACCGACACCGAACTCATCGCCATTGCTACCGCCGCTAGCAGCGGGTTCAAAAACCCGCTGTCACCAAGAGCCCATCTGAGCGATTCGGGCACACCATTCTGACCGAAAACCAAATAAAGACCTCCGGCTGCGACTGGTATGAGCATCGCGTTGTAACCGAAGGACCACATCAGATTTTGCCGGATTACGCGCATCGTCGCTTTGGAGAGCGCAATAGACGTCGCCACCCCACGAACATCCGCGTGCATGAGGGCCAGGTCAGCCGTTTCCAGAGCTAGATCAGCGCCCGTGCCGATGGCAATACCAACGTCAGCAACAGCGAGTGCTGGGGCGTCGTTGACTCCGTCGCCAACCATGGCTACGCGCTTGCCTTTTCCCTGCAATTGGATAATAGCTTCCGCTTTTTGTGACGGCATAACCTCCGCAATCACGTGGTCTATGCGTAAGTCTGATGCGATGGCTCTAGCGGTCGCTTTACCATCGCCTGTGAGCATGACCACCTCGATGCCAAGTGCCTGTAATTGGGAAACTGCTTCTCTTGACTCGGCACGGACCTTATCAGCGACCGCGAGCACACCGACGAGCGCCAATCCACGTAGGACAATCACTGGAGTTTTGCCTTGTGATGCTAGTGCTCTTGCGGCACTTTCGGCAGGGCCAGTCATCTCAACATGGGCCTGCGCTGCAAGCTTCATACTGCCGACGGTGATTGACTCTCCATCCACCTGAGCGCGGACGCCCAAGCCTGGCACTGACTGGAAGTCTGTGGCCTTTGGCAGAGTGACCCCGCGTTCTTTACCGCTGGCTACGATGGCCGCTCCGAGTGGATGTTCACTGAACTGCTCGACCGCTGCCGCAATGCGTAGGATCTCTTCTTCGGACTCGCCGATTGTGAAAATATCGCTTACCTGCGGCTCCCCTAAAGTGAGCGTTCCCGTCTTATCGAATACGACAATGTTTAACTTGTGAGCCTGCTCTAACGCTTGGGCCCCGCGCACCAGAATTCCTCGGTGCGCACCTGCGCTCGTGCCGACCATAACTGCTGTTGGCGTCGCCAGGCCGAGAGCGCACGGACAAGCGATAATGAGCACTGCGACCGCGTTGAGCATCGCAAGGTTGAATGAGGGATGAGGCCCCATGGCACTCCAGAGAATGAACGTCAGCGCGGCTATCACTAACACAACCGGAACGAAGTACGAGGCCACTGTATCCGCAAGGCGCTGGATGGGTGCCTTGGAACCCTGAGATTCTTGAACCATACGCACAATTTGGGCCAACGTGGTCGCGTTACCAACCTTCGTTGCGCGGACTGTCAGGCTGCCCGTCTGGTTGAGAGTGCCGCCGAATACTACCCCGCCGATATGCTTTTCCACGGGAAGGCTCTCGCCGCTGAGCATGGATTCGTCGATTGATGACACACCATCGACCACCTCCCCATCTACCACAACTCGCTCGCCTGGGCGGATGATTACTTGATCACCTGGTACTACGTCGGTGACGGGCACATCGACAACCTCGCGTCCGCGAAGAACGTGCGCCGTGCGTGGTTGCATCGCCATAAGCCCGCGTATCGCCTCTGACGCGTTGCTTTTAGCGTGTGCCTCCAAAAGACGACCGATGAGGATGATACCGATAATCATCGCGGAGGTGTCGAAATAAGTGGGCTCTTCGCCCTCTACTAGACCCCCGAATATAGTTACGAGCAGGCTGTATCCATAAGCCACGCTCGTGCCAAGCGCGATAAGGGTATTCATATTGGATGCTCGGTGCCGACCCGCTGCAATTGCACTCGTGTAGAACTGCCATCCAGACCAGAACTGGACGGGAGTGGCAAGTGCGAGCGCGGCGATGTTGACCCCGGTCATTCCAATTTGACGGCCGATGGCAGGGACGAACATGAGCACCATGATGAGGGAGCTTGCGACGGCACTGACGATGACCTTGCGCCGGAGAGTCCGTATCTCTGCGCTGCGTGCTAGGCGATCCATTGCTAACGCTAGAGCATCAGCGCTAGCAATCTCTCCTGACTTGTAGCCTGCTAAATTAAGAGCGTTACGGAGATTCGAAGGCGCAACGGCACCAGGTATGAAAGTGACTTGCGCTTGCTCGGTTGCGGGATTTGCCGTCACATCAAGTACGCCTGTAAGCTCGCTGAGCGCTGCCTCGATGAGCCTAGCAGTACTTGCATCAGTCAGCCCGTTGACCGCAACGGTAGCGGTCTCTGTTGCGGTGCTATAGCCGGAACTAGTGACCGCTTTGGTCAGTTCAATCGCGTTGGCCTCCGATGGGTCGTATTGAACGGATGCCGTTTCGGTCGCGAGATTGACCATGACTTGGCGCACACCTGGCACATGCTCAATCGCGCTAGTGACTGTGGATACGCAAGCTGCGCAAGTCATTCCCTCAATGGGCAAGATAATGTTGTTCCGCTTTTCCTCTCCTTTCGGTTTGGATTGCTCAGTGCCGATTGTCACGATTACCGGTTCGCGGCTTCGTAGGGATCTAGTAACTCGCTGATCACTTGGCCTTCGCATCCTTTTCCCCCTTTTTCATCACGCCGGACCGCAAGTGATCAGCGAGCATTCAGAGTGATAATTCAGATCGTAGTTAACCGTCGGCATTTATACTGGTGCGAGTCAAGTGCTCAGGGGAATTGAATGGATCGTACGACTCGTATAGGTGCGTTGCTGCTAGGAGGCCTGGCCGTTATAGCACTAGTTGTTATAGCGCTCGTTCTAATTCTAAATCTGAACCTGTGGATAGGACTGCTATTGCTCGGGGCATTCGATATAGCCTTGCTTGTCTGGGCTTACCAAGTACTCATCCGTAATCGTCCTCAAGACCTTGGTTAGACCGGCATACCCCAAATCGGAAACCACTCCGAAGTCTTTCGCTCCGTTGGGAGATCACGCCGAATAGCAGCCTCCATTCTGACCTCTAGGTCGTGGTGGCGGCGTTCGTGACTCAGGTCACCATCAGGGACGAATGGAGTGAAGCCCCGAATCCTAGGCTGGTATAACCAGTAGATTCGGCGGTCTTGCTGAGCGGTTGAATCGTGCCAGCGGAAAGGGAACACCGCTGCAACCACTCGCTCGCCCAAGCCTGCCTCCGCGAAAATGTCGCCCATAGATGCGACTCCTTGCGAAAGTTCTGGCAAGTGTTCGCCCTTGAGGATTACCCAACCGTGGCCCATCTCATCGACAGTTACATCGAAGTGGTAACGTGCGCGGTCCATGCCCGTGAGGGCTCGCTCTAATTCTGCCTTGGTTTGCGTGTGCGATTGGTCTTCTGTGGGTCGCACGAGCACTGCGACTTCTCCCGTCGTGACAGTGTCGAGCTGCTGTTCGAAACGCTCGCTATTGCGACCCATTGCTTCCATCGCCTCTGGCCAAGTGGAATGCTTCGGAGCTCGTTTAAATGTGAATAAGCACAAGATGAATTTACCTTAAGAAAGCCATTTGCTGGTCGTATTGCTGAAGACGTTGGATTCGCTTCGTTGTAGAAGGGTGAGATGCGAAAAGCTCTGCCAACCCAGGTCCTACCGCCGACAATATGAAAAAGGCGTTCATGCTTTCAACCTTGCGCAAGTCTTGCTTCGGCGTGATAACGAGAGAGTCCTGTAGCCGTTGTAAGGCCGAGGCAAGAGCCATCGGCTTCAGTGTCAATGCTGCCGCCCCGCGGTCGGCCGAGAACTCACGGTACCGGGAGAGAGTGGCTACCAGCATGCTCCCGACGATTCTCACGATGAACGTCACGAGCAGGGCAACGAGAATTATGCTTCCTGCGCTGCTGTTGTTCCTGCTACGCCCCATGCCTCCGAATATTGCGGAAAACATTAGGAACGAAGATAGAGTAGCCGCAACAATCAGGAAAAACGATGCATAGGTCATTACGACGACATCCTTCGTTTTGATGTGGCTAATTTCATGGGCGAGGACGGCCTCTAGTTCGTCGTCATTTAAGAGATTTAGAAGTCCAGTAGTCACCGCGACGGCAGCATGTTTCTGGCTACGCCCGGTAGCAAAAGCGTTCGGAGTGGCCATGTCGGAGATGGCCACTTTTGGTTTGGGAATGCCCGCCTTCATACACAAGTCGTCAACCATCTGGTGCAGCTTTGGCGCGTCAGTGGAGCTAACCACTTTCGCGCGCATGGATGCAAGGACCATCTTGTCTGATAGCGAGAACTGAATCACCACCATCACGACGGCAATGGTTAGGTACATCGGGTTCAATTGCCACGCAACCCACATGAACACGCCATACAGAAGGCCGAGTCCAAGCATCGTGATGAGCATACGAGCCCTGAGTTGGTTATCTCTGCCAAATTGTGTTGGCTGGAACATGATTTCCTCCTGCGCTTCGCTCTGACAAGATCAAACAGTTGCGCCTTTCAATAACGACGCGGCGCAGGCTGCCTCAGCTTGCTGCATGTTATCGGGTAATTGTATGTCTCGCACCGGTTAACTTTTTGATCTCAACTCTTTGGCTGCCGCCTGGAACCCTGGTGCGGCACCCTCTAAGACATGTTGCTCCACACAGTAAGAAATGCGGAAATACCCCGGCATCCCGAACCCTCGGCCCGGCACAACGAGCACTCCGTGTCGCTGTAGTGCTTCGACAAGCACCATCTCGTCGCCTACTGGTGACTGGGGAAACATATAGAAAGCCCCTTCTGGTTTAAACACTCGATACCCCGCCTCTGTCAGTACTTGATAGAGGTAATCACGCTTTCTTTCGTAGTCGCTAACGTCTACCGTCACGTGTTGCAGCGCTCGGACTGCGTGTTGCATCATCGCGGGCGCGTTCACGAAACCCAGCACACGATTGCAGAAAACGAACGCATCCATTAACTCCTCCGAAGCTTCATAGCCTGGGTGTACCGCCACGTAGCCGATGCGCTCTCCTGGTAGCGCTAGGTCTTTCGAGTGGGAGGTCACTGTGATTGTTTTGTCATAGGTCCGTTGGGGAAACGGATATAGCTGATTGTCGAAAATAATTTTACGGTAGGGTTCATCGCTGAGCAGGTAGATTTCAGTGCCCAACTCCTTACCCTTGCGCTGGAGCAGTAAACCAAGATTACGGATGAACTCGGCTGTGTACACTCGCCCGGATGGGTTGTTAGGGGAATTGATCATCACCACTTTGGTTCGTGACGTGATTTTCGACTCTAGCTCTACGAGAGACGGAGTGAACTCCACATCGCAACCCACGGTAACGCACGTCGCTCCGTGATTTAGTGCGTAGAATAGGTACTCTGCGAAGAAGGGCGCGAATATGACCACCTCATCGCCTGGCTCACATAGCGCATGCAGAACGGCGTTGATTCCACCCCCTGCGCCCACTGTCATCATCACATGCTCCGCCTCGTAGGCAAGGCCGGTTTCCTCGGCAAGCGCGGACGCTACCGCCGCTCTGGTGTCCGTGTAACCAGCGTTCGGCATGTAGCGATGCGACCCTGCGGGCAGGTCGTCTAAGAGGCGTCGCATTTCGGCTATGAACTCTGGGGGAGGCTCCATCACAGGGTTCCCCAATGACAAGTCGAAAACGTTGTTATCTCCCCTTTCTCGTTTCATTGCTATACCGAGTTCGAACATACGGCGGATCCAGGAGCTGTCCGCCATGTATTTTTTTATCTGCGAGGCTATTGGCATACGTACGCTCTCCGATGATTGGTCGGCGCGAGGATAGGGGCGTGTGTGGGCTGCTGCAACCCTGACTGCCCTGCTGCTCGAAAAGGGCGAAGGCTTTGCTATCATGAACTGGCCAGCCACTAAGGCCGCCATGGAGAGGTGAATCGTGCCGTCAGTGATGGGGAAGCGCTTCGAGTGCAGTGACAATGGAGTGCAGTACATGGTCACTAAGGCGGGTTCAGGTGATCTCTCTTGCGGAGACGTAGGAGACGACGGGCCTAATCAATTGGGCAAGCGCTACCAGTGCCTTACCTGTGAAGCGACCCTGCTTTGTACTAAAGCTGGCACTGGTGTGGCCTATTGCGACGGGGCCCCGATGCCTATTCTTGCCGCCAAAACCCTACCTTCATCTGATTAATGCCCTACTCTGGCTTCAGCCATTCGTACAGGTGATAGTGCTCGCGCGTCATACCGATGGCCTCGTAAACTCGCTGAGCGCCTTGGTTTGTCTTATCCACATATAACCGCAAACCCTTCAGCTCGTCGCTGGCCTCTACCGTTTGGAGGAGGTGGTCGTAGATCGCGCGGAAAGCACCTTTGCGGCGAGCTTCGGGTACTACATAGACCGAGTGAATCCAAACCACCGTCCCGTTGCGCCAATCACTCCACTCGGGCACCGTCATTGCCATGCCCTTGATATCCCCCTGCTGTTCGACGACCCAATACCCCGCGCGCGCGTTACCTTGGAAGACCGCATTAACTCCTGCCGTGAGGGTTTCGCGATCCAGCATAACCCCTTCGCTTTCCTCAGCCATGCTGAGCTGGAAAGCGACGATGACTGAGATTTCTGAGGCTTGGGCGAGGCGAACGTTGAACATACCACGATGATACGTCACCGCTCGGCAAGTGAGCCTTATGAAAGGGAAGGAAGGGCTTAATTCATCCGCCGGATAACGCCGACGACCCGGCCGTGTACTTGGACGCTCTCAGCGGGCACGATGATTGGGTCCATTTGCTTATTTTCGGGTTGCAATCGCACTTGATCACCTTCAAGGAAGAAACGCTTAAGTGTCGCGGTCTCTTCAATGGGCAACCAGGCAGCAATCATATCGCCGTTACGCGCCTGTGAAGTGGGTGTCAGCACGACCAAGTCACCGTCGGTGATAAGCGCATCAATCATCGAGTAGCCCTTCACACGCAAAGCGAAAAGTTCTTCTGGGTTACGAGTGGCGAGCTCTGGTGGTAGGGTAATGGTTTCTGACCCTTCTGAGCGCCAGCCTTCGGCTTCGGGAACAGGTATTGGCTCACCTGCAGCAATCGAACCAAGAACCGGGATTTGGAAGGTCTCAATCTGAGGCCCCTTCTCTTCGGTTCCCACTAGTTCCAGCCCACGTGAGATGTCAGGAGAGCGCCGAACGAAGCCCTGGCGCTCAAGAATCCGCAAATTGTAGTCGACCACCGACGTTGAACTGATATCACACGCTGCCTGTATCTCCCGAACCGAGGGCATATAGCTGCGGTCGAGGTGATACTCGTGTACAAAATCTAGAATTTCTTGCTGACGTACATTCAGTGCCGTGATGACATTCCTCCGGGGAACAAATGTTCTATTGAGACTAAATCGACTGTCTCTACCCGTCAACAGGCAGTTGTCACAGATTTAAACAGGTTCACGAAAAGGTGAGGATTGGGAAAAGAAGGCAAAATAAAAGGCCGGGCATATACCCGGCCTATTATTTATATCACGAGCGTGGCTACTTGGGGTTTGCAGTGTTGAGGCGCTTAGCCAGCCGAGACTTACGGCGAGAAGCATTGTTCTTGTGGATGATGCCTTTGGTCGCGGCTCGATCCAGGGCGCTCATAGCGCTAGCCACGGTTGTTGTTGCAACCTCGGCCGGCTCATTAGTAATTGCCGCGACAGCGTGCTTGACGGCAGTTCGAGTGCGCGTACGCACCAGGCGGTTAATGACACGGCGGCGCTCTTGGACTCGGGCTGACTTCTCTGCTGGCAAAGGATCCCTCCTGCGGTTCTACGAGGGGTGTAGCTCTTGGCACACCGAAAATATTACATTTATAACCCTGGCATTATGCCTTCATTCTAGCTGCTTGGCTAGTTATCGAGGGGGCAGGTGCGACCGATTGGATCGTCCGCGTTACCGAGTGCACGCCTCGGACGCCCTCAATCCGAGAGTACAGGCGGCTAAGCTGCTCAAGACCCTGCACCTCTACCGTCACGTGAACCGTTACCGTCCGATCGTTGTGGACGTCGGTCTGTGAACCTCTTATGTTCACACGTTCAATCGAGGTTGCCCCTGTGATGTCGTGTAGTAACCCCATGCGATCAAAGGCTTCGACCTTCAAACGCACCGGGTAATAATTCCTGCTCTGGCCCCATGAAACCGGCACCATCCTGTCGCCGGATTCATGGGATACCTCAAGACTCTTCAGATTGGGGCAATCTGTTCGGTGGACAGTGACACCTCGGGATCGCGTGACATAGCCAGTGATAGCGTCACCGGGCAAGGGGTGACAGCACTCTCCCATCCGGGTAAGTAGATCCCCTACTCCAATCACGGTAATCCCTGCAGTCGATCCGGCGAGAGAAGCGTTATCGACTTTGGTGGAGTCACTCCCATTGTCAGCTCGAGCCGTGAGCCGGCCTGCAACCTGGGCCATCGAGACCATGCCGCTACCCACAGCAGCGAGCAAGTCGCCCTCAGATGCATACCCGAACATCTTCGCAATTTCGGATTCACTGGTCGGGTCATTCAAGCGCCTGAGCTCACGACGGAGTAAATCGCGCCCTCGTTGCACATTCTCCCCGCGCTCCTCGCGACGGAACCATGAGCGGATTGATTGCCGAGCGGTGGAAGTTTTGACGTAACCCAGATGCGGGTTTAGCCAATCTAGGCTTGGCCCGCGCGCGACTCGGCTCGTGAGGATCTCGACGTTGTCACCATTTTTGAGTTGCGTGTTTAGGCCTACGAGCTTGCTGTTGATCTTGGCGCCAATGCAACGGTGACCGAGTTCTGTGTGAATCCGGTACGCGAAATCGATTGGAGTTGCGCCGGCAGGTAGCTCTTTTATGGCATTCTTCGGTGTGTAAACGAAGACTTGGTCACGGAAGATATCAGTCCGGACGTTCTCTAGGAACTCTTCTGTGCCTGAGACATCCCGTTGCCACTCCAGCAATTGACGGACCCACGTCATTCGTTCTTCGAACTTGAGGTCTCTGCCTGCACCCCCGCCCTCTTTGTAACTCCAATGGGATGCCACTCCGTACTCAGAGATGCGGTGCATTTGGTACGTCCGTACCTGCACTTCAACTGGCAGGCCTCCGATGGACCGCACCGAAGTGTGGAGTGACTGATATGCGTTTTCTTTAGGATTCGCGATATAGTCGTCGAATTGACCAGATAGTGGTCGCCAGAGTGAGTGCACCACCCCTAATACCCCGTAGCAATCTTGCACACTGGGCACCAGTACACGAACCGCGAACAGGTCGTATATATCGCCGAGCTGCTTGCCCTGGGCGGCATACGACTGCGCTTTGTTATAGATCGAATAGATATGCTTTGGTCGACCGGTAACCTCTGCGTTGAAATTGGCGCGCGCCAATTCTCGCTTCAGTACCTCCGTTACTTGTTCAATATATGCCTCACGCTCTTTGCGTTTGGTGGATAGCAGCTTAGAGATAGCCTTGTACTGTTCCGGCTCGAGGTGCCTGAAGGCTAGGTCTTCTAATTGCCATTTAATTTCACCCATCCCGAGGCGGTGAGCAAGAGGAGCGTAGATATCTAATGTTTCCTGTGCAATTGCCATGCGTCGATGGGCCGGTAGTGCTCCCAGCGTTTGCATGTTGTGTAGGCGGTCCGCGAGTTTGATGAGTACGACGCGGATGTCTTCGGCCATCGCCACCAGCATCTTGCGAAGGCTTTCAGCCTGCTCGTCGTCAACGGGCGTTGGCAGCCCTCCGTTATCGTCAACGCCTAGAAGATCTAAGTTAGTGAGCTTCGTGACGCCGTCTACCAGGCGCGCGACCTCCTCACCGAAACGGTTGCGGAGATCCTCGATTGATACACCACAGTCTTCAACAACATCATGGAGCAGTGCCGCAGCAATGGTCGTACCATCGAGCGATAAATCGGCTAGGTAGTTTGCAGCGCTGACGGGATGGGCGATGTAGGGCTCGCCAGACTCGCGCATCTGGCCCTCGTGGAGAGTGCGTGCATATTCTAGGGCGGCTTCCACTAACTGCACTCTATCTTGAGGCAGATACGCACGTACCTTATTGAGCAGTGCCTGCATCCTCGTATTATAAGCTTCTGGTCTTCATACTCACGTTGCTAGGGAGCAGATTTCGACGCAGGGTTGGTCACTACGGTCTAAATAGAGGCTCGAAAACGAGATATGCATAGCGATTCACAATGCTAATCCTCACATCGCGAGGCTGGGAACTTTAGGCAAAAGGCGACATCTTAATCGCCATTCGGGCAGCTCATAACCTGAACTATATTGTCCAAACTGCGGGCGAGGATAATATCGGTGATAGACCTCCACTATGGTCATAACGACACGTCAACGAAGTTCGTTGCGCTTAACAAGCTGCGTAACGCTAGCGTTCTTTAGGTCTATCAATACAAAGCGATAGGAGGCACTCGCCGCCCGCCGGTAAGTACTCTCGCCAGACTCTCACTGGCTCGCCCGTATAATGAAATCAAATTACTGAAAGGTTGTGCTCATATGTACCAGGCGCCACGGGGCACAGCTGACATCCTGCCCGAAGACCAACCGCTATGGAGCTTCACGGCTGCCGCGGTTACTCAAGCGGCCTATGTACATGGGTACCGGCGCATCGATACTCCGATTTTCGAGGAGACAGGCCTCTTTCTGCGGACTGTCGGCGAGGAAACCGACATCGTCCAGAAAGAGATGTACAGCTTTGACGACCGTGGTGGCACCAATATCACGCTTCGCCCCGAAGGCACAGCGGCCGTCAGCCGAGCCTACCTCGAAAGCAGTATGCACAACCAGGCGCAACCGGTACGCCTTTTCTACCTGTGCCCGATGTTTCGTTACGACCGGCCTCAAGCTGGGCGCTTTCGACAGTTCCACCAATTCGGTGTAGAGGCCATTGGTGACACCAACGCAGCGGTTGATCTTGAAGTCATTCAGCTTGCCATGGACACCATGCGTCGGCTTGGTCTCGGTGGTATGAAATTGCTGCTGAACAACATCGGAGACGCAGCTGACCGCCCTCGATTCATAGAGGCTCTACAGGAGCACTTTAGGCCCCACATTTCTCACCTAGGAAAAGACGACCGTCGCCGATTCGACACCAGCCCCCTACGGCTATTGGACTCCAAAGAGCTTTCGGCCGAGTCATTTATGTATGATGCTCCCAAGAGTACCGACTTTCTTGGTGGCGAAGCGCAGGCCCATTGGGATGAGCTTTTAGCCTACCTCAACGACCTCCAAGTGCCTTATGTGATTGATAATAAGCTGGTGCGGGGGCTCGATTACTACACACGCACTGTTTTTGAAGTACACCCCGACCGTGAAGGTGCGCAGAGTGCCGTCTGTGCGGGTGGCCGCTACGATGGATTGATTGAACAGCTTGGCGGCAAGCCCACCCCTGGTATCGGTTTTGCTGCGGGCATCGAACGACTAATTCTCAATCTACGTGAGCAGGGAGCGACCGCCGGCATCGTGCCCCCAGCGCCAATCGTCATTGCTTACAGCGGGACAAAGGCCAAGGCTAAAGCTGCTGGCATTGCCACCGAGTTGCGTGCAGCCGACGTGGCTGCCGTCCTTGCACCGGAGCGCAGCATGAAGGCCCAGATGCGTTACGCGTCGTCGATAGGAGCTCGCACGGTCATCCTCCTAGGCCCCAAGGAACTTGAGAACGGGGTCGCAACGGTGCGTGACATGGAAACAGCTGAACAGAAAGAGGAGCCCCAGACGAGGCTCCTCGAATCACTTTCAAACTAGCGTACGAACTCAATCCAGATCACGGAGTTAGGGGAAAACTAAATCATTGATGAGAGTTTTACCCACCGAGTAATTGGTTAGCGCTGGCGCGGGGCTGGAATTGAGCCAAAAATCTACAGGGCCGTTTGCGAAACTTGGATCGCAGATGCTTATTGTCAGGAAATACCGGCCTTCTACGGCTAACGGCTGCGAGAACCAGAGGGCTTCGCTTGTCGATGTCTTGATGGCTCGCGCGTAAAGCCGAACGCCGAGAGGCCCCGGGACTCCTCCCACAGTTATATCTCCCTTGTAGATCGCCGGGATGGGGGGTGGCGAACCCAGGTCAACGCATTGCCCCGCAGTTGTATTGATAATCGAAACGCCAGCTTGGAGACGGGGAATCATCGCGGTCGCTAGGGCAAACGAGTCCATCGCCCACGCCTCGCCGATTCGACCGATCCCTAAGCGGATCATCCTGTCGGAGTCCATGCGCAGACCGCGTAGATGGCCCTGTGCATCAAACACGGCTCCGCCAGCTTCGTCGCCCACTGAGAACCCTTGTAGCTGGAGGTAGGTGATACCGGTGATTGAATCCTGGCGGGAGCCGACGATCCCGGAGTTGAACTTTTGGACAGCAAAGTCGCCCGCCTTGATGTGCATGAGCGCTAGATTTTCTGACCGGGTCGGGAAATCTAGGCTAGAGACTTCCGCGAACGCGAATTGCTGCCCAGGGTTTATGGCTTCAAGAACCGCGAGGTCAAGATTGTCGTCGCGGCCAACAACCCACGCGTTCCCAGTAGCACCATCAAATGTACGGAACGTAACAAGCGGGGCTGTGCCTAAGTTTAGTGACGATGTCACGATTCGCCCGGACGGGGAAATCATGACTCCGGACCACTGGCTCGCTCCTGCTGTAAGTTTGACTAACGCCTTCTCACCAATCTTTATGCCATCGGCGATGGACGGAGTCGGAGTCGGCGTAGGAGTCGCCGTGGGCGTAGGAGTCGCCGTGGGTGCTGGTGTCGGTGTTGCTGTCGGGGTCGGCGTAGGAGTCGCCGTGGGTGCTGGTGTCGGTGTTGCTGTCGGGGTGGCAGTTGGCGGAATCGCCGTATTCGTAGGAGTCGGCGGTAGCACAACAGAATTTACGGGCGGGGCTTCTGAATTGCACGCTGCCACCAGCGCAATCAAAACAACGATGGCGGGACCTAGAAGTGACAGTCGACCAATATTCATACGGAGATAACCATTCCAGCGGACAATATCTAATATATTAATCAGTTTACAACGAGGGCAGAATGCAAAGGCAGTGGTCTCAGGTCCGGTTGCTCGCATTCTTGCACAAACAATTGTTACCTCTAAAGGGAAATCACTGTCCCAGTGCTATACTTTTTCTTAGAGCCTCCGCAACGCGGGGGTCTTGTTTTGATAGGACAATGAGATGCTTGAAAAGCTTGAAAAACTAGCCTTTCGATTTGCGGAAATTGACGAACTCCTCGCGGACCCCGAAATTTCTGGCGACCATGCTCAGTTAAGCAAGTTGGCTAAAGAGCGAGCGGGCCTACAGTCTGTAGTCGAGGCCTATCAGGATCTCAAAGCGACGCAACAGGAATTAGCGGACACTCGCTCCCTCGCCAACGAGGATGATGCTGAGATGGCGGCTATGGCCAAAGATGAAATCCCTGCTCTTGCAGCCCGTCTGGCCGAACTTGAAACCCAACTCCACACTGCACTCTTGCCCAAAGATCCCAACGATAACAAGAACGCCATTATCGAACTTAGAGCAGGAACCGGTGGCGATGAGGCAGGCCTTTTCGCGGCTGATCTTTACCGAATGTACGCTCGGTACGCTCAGCGCCACGGCCTCGCGGTCGAAATCATGGATGCGAATGGTAGCGAGCAGGGCGGCTTTAAGGAGATTGTTTTCGAAGTCGTAGGCCCCGACGCATTCCGCTTCATGAAACATGAAGGAGGCGTTCATCGTGTGCAACGCGTTCCCGTCACGGAGACACAAGGACGGATCCACACCTCAACGGCTACCGTTGTGGTGCTGCCCGAGGCAGAGGAATCAGACTTCGATGTTCCTGCCAATGAACTCCGGATTGACATATTCCACTCCGGCGGCGCAGGTGGACAGAATGTTAACAAAGTTGCTACGGCAGTTCGTATTGTTCATATTCCCACCGGAACCATGGCCGTTTGCCAGGATGAACGCTCGCAGCTTAAAAACAAGACCAAGGCGATGACGGTGCTAAGGTCACGACTGCTTGAGATGCACTTGCGGGAGCAGTTTGAAGCGACCGCGGCAACCCGAAAGTCACAAGTGGGTAGCGGTGAGCGCTCCGAGAAGATTCGGACCTACAACTTCCCTCAAGACCGATTGACCGACCATCGTGTGAATCTCACTGTGCACGGCTTGCCCGAGATTCTTGGAGGGCAAGGACGCCTCGATGACATCGTTGAGGCATTGCTCGAAGACGAGCAAGCGCGCCTTCTCCAAGAGGGCGATGGCGCCTAGCGAGTGGAATCCCTTGGGCAGTTCCTACGCAAGACGGAGCGCCGATTTGCCGTCGGCGGGATTGGCGATTCCCGCATCGAAGCCGATCTTGTCTGGATGACCACTCTCGAGGTTGATCGGGCTGAGTTGTACGCCCGAATGGCTGATTCTCCGTCAGATGCTGAAACGCAGAGTGCTGAGAAATTGATTCAAAGGCGCTTGCGACACGAGCCCACCGCATACCTTCTTGGCCATCGAGAGTTCTATAACATCGACCTGCTCGTGGGCGTGGGCGCTTTGATCCCACGCCCAGACACAGAGGTACTGGTAGAGGAAGCCCTTCGTATCGCCGCTGATTTCCCCTTGGACATCACCATCGCAGATATCGGCTGTGGTACCGGTGCAATAGGGCTTGCCATTGCGGCGAACCTGCCCTCTGCGCGCGTTTATGCAACGGATCTCTACCCAGCCGCTCTACACCTGGCGCATCGTAATACTGAGCGCCTTGGGCTAGCGGAGCGAGTGGCAATCCTCGAAGGTGACCTTTTGGCGCCTCTTCCTAGGCCTGTAGATATCATCACCTCTAACCTCCCCTACGTGGAGTCGAGTGAGATTCCCACTTTGGATCCGGAGATACGCCTGTATGAGCCACGTGAAGCTCTCGACGGCGGGGACGATGGTCTTGATCTTATTCGTCGCTTCCTCGTCGCGGTGCCCCCGTTTCTCAATCCCTCAGGAGTGTTGCTCATGGAGATGGATCCTCGACAGATTGCGAGAGCCAGCGCATTCGCTCTCGGAGTCATGCCTCGCGCGACAATCCGTATCATCCAAGATCTTACGCGGCGCGATCGCGTGCTTGTTGTAGAGATGCCAGCCTAAACGCTTAGTAGCGATTGAGTCTGATCGCCTCATTGGGCTGCGCGTCGTCTAACCGGACATCGATGGTGAGCGTTCCCCACTATTTGCGATACATCCCTATGAGCACTACATTGGCAACCTGTCCTCATTGCGACCGTTCTTAGCTAACTAGACCTCAAGCTATGGATTAGGCCTAACTGTCGTTCGGTGGACGACGCATAATCGTTCTCGGGCCTAGAATTATTTGCTACCCACTTTAGGAGATTTGCTCTTCATGCAGCTTGAACCTGGTATCCACCAACTTGCTATTGGCCGTGAGCCATTCTCGGGATTTCCCCCGCCTAACGCTTTCCTGCTCGTCGGCAACAATGCCTCTATCTTGATTGACGCGGGATGGGACAATCAAGACGATCACCGCCAGCGAATGGCATACATCGAATCGCTGAACGCTCCTCCCTTGTCCGAGTTGATTATCACCCACCGTCATGCCGACCACGGAGGCGGCGCAGCCTATATCCATGAGTCCACTGGTGCCAAGTTGACTTGCCATCCGCTCGACCGAGAAGTCATCGAGCGTGACCGCCTCCAAGGTCGCGCATTTATAGCTAGCGAGGTGAGCGGCGGTGAGGTACGCGACATTGGAGGCCTGACCATCGAGATTCACCATGGGCCAGGCCACACTCCTGGTTGCTTGGCACTCTACGTCCCTGAACGTGGGGCGCTCTTCGCCACGGACAGCGTGATGGGAGTCTCGACAACAATCTTGCGCCCTGAGGAAGGAAACCTCCGCGACTACGCAAGCACGCTGTCATTGTTCCAGCAGATTGGCCCCAAGACCATCTATCCAGGCCATGGTGATCCCGTTACTGACCCCGCGAAACGCCTAGATCAACTGGTGCGCCACCGCGAGAATCGCGAGCGAGAGCTGCTTCGTATGCTGGGAAATGGATTGCACACTGTCCACGAGATACGGGAATCCATTTACAGCGGATTGCCGGAGGTACGGTGGGAGCTTGCTGAGGCGCAACTGCGGACAGGCATCAACAAGCTCATCGAAGACGGTGTGGCGCGTGCAGACGGCGACCGCTATACCACCGTTTCCTAGAATCGGCCCATTAGCCTCGCGCGGTCGTCCAGCCAGAGATATCCTCTGTACATCATTGTTGGAGTGTTTGTATGACAACTGTCCCTAAAGCCAAAGTATTTCCTGTCTCAACCGAGGTCAACGATCTTGACCATTTGGTTATCGGCGGCTGCGATCTCGTCGACCTAGCCGCCGAGTTCGGCACGCCCCTCTACGTCTATGATGAGGCCACTCTCAAGGCTCAAGCAGAAGCGTTTAAGACTGCATTTCAGTCGCGCCACCCCGACTCTAAGGTGCTCTACGCTAGCAAAGCTTTCATCAACGTTGGCCTTGCCCGAATGCTCTCAAATCAAGGACTGGGCTTCGACATTGTGTCTGGTGGAGAGCTCGCGGTACTGCGTGCTGCTAATGTACCGGCAGCCGATGTCTATTTCCATGGCAACAACAAGACCCCACAAGAGCTTCGCGACGCAGTGGAATGGGGCATCGGGCAAGTGGTTATCGATAGTTTCTACGAACTTGACTTGTTGAATAAACTTTCAGGTGAAGCAGGGCGAAAGCAAACCGTGCTGGTTCGCGTTTCGCCTAGCATCGACCCTCACACCCACCTGCTGACGACTACCGGTGTTTTGGATTCCAAATTTGGATTCCCGATTGAGACAGGACAGGCGGCAGAGGCAGTTCAGCTCGCCCTCGCTGCGGAGCACTTGGACCTTAAGGGTATCCACTTTCACCTGGGCTCTCCCATTTTCGAGCTTGAGCCTTATGAAGAAGCCGTCGGTCGTGTGCTTACCTTCGCTTCCGAGATGCGTGAATTAGGCCTGGATATGCAAGATTTCTCGCCAGGCGGTGGTTTTGCCATAGCCTACACCGAAGCCGACGAGCCTCCTGCCCCCTCGGCCTATGCCGAAGTCATCGTCAAGGCCCTGAAAGATGGCTGCGCGCGATACAACATGCCTGAGCCTAAGCTCATCATCGAGCCTGGTCGCTCTATAACGGGGCCTGCGGGTGTGGCTATTTACACCGTGGGTGCTATCAAGAATGTCCCAGGGGTTCGTACTTATGTCTCCGTTGACGGAGGCATGGGCGATAACATCCGGCCGGCGCTCTACGGGTCAAAGTACGTCGCGGTCACCGCCGATCGCGCAACGGTTGAGCCGGATGTCACCGTTACCATTGCGGGTAAGTACTGCGAATCTGGAGACGTCCTCGTCCACGACGCCCGAATCGCTACTGTAACCGCAGGCAATATCATCGCCATACCCGCGTCGGGGGCCTACGCACCTTCGATGGCCAGCACCTACAACGCCAACGGTCGCCCTGCGATTGTCATGGTTGCTGAGGGTAAAGCCACACTGATTCGCCGTCGTGAGACTTACGCAGACCTGATGTCGCAGGATGTTATCTAGAGTGGTATTGCGCCTGCAGGGCCATGATGCGGCAGTCAAAGCCTTTGAGTCGGCACTTCGCGATGCTCGGCTGCATCATGCCTACCTGCTAACAGGGCCCGCCCACGTTGGCAAGCTAACGCTAGCCATGCAGATAGCGCAGGCCGTCAACTGCCTGGCTCCGCTTAATCAGCCTTGTGGAGTGTGTACGGCATGTACACGTATTGCTGCTGGTACCCACGCTGACGTGCGAGTGATTCGAGTCGACGCTGAGGCGACTGAAGGCCCTAAAACCGTTATCGGCATCGACTCCGTGCGCGAAGTAATCGCCTCGGCACACCTACGCCCTTACGAAGGCCGGACGCGCCTGTTTATTTTTGATGGCGCCGATACTATGACCAATGACGCAGCGAATGCTCTCTTGAAGGTGCTGGAGGAGCCACCTCCTGATGTGCACCTGCTATTGCTCGCCCCCAGCCAAGAGAGCATTCTTCCAACAATCACGTCGCGTTGCCAACATATTGACCTCCGCCCTCTGCCCACGAGGCAGGTCACGCAAATACTGCAAGCCGATTACGGCATGAGCGCCGAACAGGCTGAAATAGTTGCCAGACTCTCCCGTGGCTGCTTGGGATGGGCGATTGAGGCATCCCGCGAGCCGGCGCTTCTAGCTGGTGTGCACCAAAGCCTCGAACGTATCGCTGAAGTGGTCGAAGAAGGACTTGAGGATCGATTTGGCTACGCTGATCAACTCGCCCGGCGCTTCCAGCGTGACCGCGTTGCGGGCCGAGAAGAACTCTACCTTTGGCTGCGCTGGCTCCGTGATGTGCTGCTAGTGCAACAGGGCCAGGCCGACTCCATCGTCAACGTGAGTTGGCGCGACACAATCCAGCGTCATGCGGCGGGCCTAACGCTAGCGGGTACCGTGCATTGGTTGCATCTCGTTAATGAGTCAATTGAGGCGTTGGATCGCAATGCTAATCCTCGTCTTGCTCTCGATGTAATGATGCTCGAGGCACCAAGCGTAAGCACCCCCTAGCTGCCTTTACAAGACTCTTCTTGAGATTTCAATAACCCCCGGTTATCTACATCGGGTTTGCATATCATCACACGGGTAATTCCCACGGGAATGCAGATGAGAACATGGCACAGCTATTGCGTCTATTTTCCCGACCAAAGAATTATGGAGTTAGAGTCTAGAAATAAAGCGGTATTTGATTAGCTCGGAGAGAATGTACTCAACACTACCGTACATTCTTGCTTAGCGTGACCGAGCGACGAGCGAGGGCGTAAAACCCAAGAAGCCTCTCAACTTCCTTAGGCATCTGCTCATTAATGAATGTCTTAGGCGAGAGCCATCGCCTTTTGACCGAGCTGCTTCCACGGTAGGTAGATACTCCATTCTTCAGGCAGCTGGCGATGCATCAAGTAGTAGTAGGGATTGGCCTTCGGAGCGGTGGGCTTTGTCAGTAAGCGCATACCTGCCTCTTGAGGCGACCTGCCCGCTTTGCGATGATTGCAAGCTCCACAAGCAGTGACCACGTTCTCCCATGTATGTGGACCATTCTTCACCCGCGGCTGCACGTGATCCAGCGTTAGTTCTCGTACTTGCTTCCCGCAATACTGACATTGGAATCCATCGCGCCAGAAAACCTCATTTCTTGATAAACGTCGGGAGAATACCGGCCGCTTCACCATGTGCATCAATCGGATTACTGACGGGACAAAAAAATCATCAGTGGGTGCATGAATCACGACGTTGCTTAGATCAAGAGGCTGTGCTTTCTCGCGAAGCAGCAAGACAATAGCCCGCCGAATGCCACAAACATTCAGCGGCTCGTAGTTATGGTTGAGAACAAGGACGGATTCGCTCAGCGCTCACCTCCTGCCTGCCGTTCCATGCTACTTGAGGCAATCCTCTGGTGACGAATGGTAGATAGAGAGCGCGCTTGCTGCAACCAGCCGAGGGAGTACAGTTTGTGGGATTGGTGCGTAGCGCGATTAGTCCGCTACGCACCAATCCCACAAACTGGATAGCTTTTAAAAGACAGCGCAGAGTTCTTTTCCTGAGCCACTGTCTTCAGCGTAGGTGACACTCGCCTCAGTTGCGCCAGAAGCGAGAGCAATCCGGCCCTTCACATCGGCCGCATTATCATCGTCACACTTGCCGTTGTCATTACCGTCCACGTAATAGGTAGCCGTGTAGGCAGTGTCCTCGGTCAAACCATAGACTGCCAACACAGCAACACCTACGGGCAGCACGGAGGTACTCAACGGGCCAAGCATACCTCCGCCGGTGTCTTCAAAGACAGCTCGTAAAGGAGACCCACCGAACTCCACTAACCCGTTGAACCCGATGACTGCGCCGCTACCCTGAGCACCTGCGAGGCTCTGTGCTTGCGTGATTAGGTCCTCAAACCCCCCTGCTGCTTCTAGGAGATCCGTTCTTTCGGAGAAGATATCCTGTATCTTCCCGCTATTTTCCAGAAAATTCGAGCTCTGATCCAAAAGGTCTTTACCGCTGCTGACTAGGTCTTTTACCTTGTCGAATTCTGCAGGCAAAAAGGTGTAGACGACTCCCATATTCTGAACCAGAGGCGTTGCGAGTACTGACTCGTTCACTGTCGCCTGGACCGCAGTTGATGGCACGATGCCCGCTGCGGAGACCACCGCAGTAGCGGCTATGCCGCCCAGTAGCAAGCCAACGACTCCACCCGCAAGACTGTCGACCCACCCAAGGAGCAATACATGAAGCATCGTCTTCACGACCTTGGCCGCAATCATAGAGATAATCAAGATGGCGGCAAGGATGGCTACGAAGGCTGTGATTT
Organism: uncultured Dehalococcoidia bacterium; assembly: GCA_937901475.1. Lineage (GTDB taxonomy): Bacteria > Chloroflexota > Dehalococcoidia > Lucifugimonadales > Australimonadaceae > CALGTL01. Next base: position 7,190 of record CALGTL010000018.1, on the reverse strand, counting down.
TTGCGATGCTCTCGTTGTCGATTGGAAGTAGTTCAGCAACCTTGCCCCACAACTGGCCTGCCAACACTAGGCCAACGATCCCGCCAATTAAAGCGAAGAGCACTTTGATAATTCCGTTACGCCAGCCCATGAAACCAAGGCCTAGTACTAGTATCACAATCACGATATCTATCCAGTTCATAGCCATTCCTCTCGATAAAGGCGTTCGATAAAAACGTGTCCTTTGAATATAGACTGCCCTTGATCTGCGCTCAATTAGACAACTGCATATGAGCTGCTTAAGGGAAACACGGGTCTACTTGTAAAGCGAGGTTCTCAGAAGGGACTAAATAGCGTAGAGAGGAGCTGCATTAGTTATGACACGGAGCTCTGCATCCAGAGCTGCTCGTAGGTACTTTGGAAGGCCCAACATTCCCTGATGGGCTACCCCGTCGTAATATTTTAACGGCGTGTTTAAGCGAGTTGCCGCCCGTTCGTCGACTTGAGAGACCATGAGTCCCTCCACAGAAGGTGACTCGGGCAATCCTGCAGCGATGAATCCCCACATGGTGCCGAAGCTTGGAATGTAGACCCGGTATGGTGATGTGTCCCCCAAGACGAGGCTCATCGTTGTGTTGATTGCTGAGAAAACCTCTGTAACGTTCGTCGGCCCACAGGGCCCTGCTTGCGTCACGATGATTCCGCCCGGCGCTAACCGAGTCATGGCAAGAGCGTAGAACTCTTGCGTGTAGAGCAGGTATGCGGGCCCTCCTTCAAGAGGATCAGGCACATCAATAATTAAAATATCGAACAACTCAGAGTTCTCACGTAGGTATGCGACTGCATCTGAGAACAACAATGTTAGCCGAGGGTCGTTAAAAGCCCCTTGATGGTGATTAGGCATGTGCTCTTTACAAAGCTGCACGACCTCCTCGTCCAGGTCCACCATCACGCACTCAGTCACATCTTTGTGGCGTAGCACTTCTCTTGCGGTTGCTCCCTCTCCACCGCCGGCGATAAACACTCGCCTTGGCGCGGCGTGAGCCATCATCGCCGGCTGAACGAGGGCTTCGTGGTATACCCACTCATCGGCTTCTGACGACTGCACCTTACCGTCAAGAACCAACGTGCGACCGAATGGTTCCGTGTCAATGATCTGCGCGGACTGAAAAGCCGATTGGCCATCGAAGATTACGCGGGCGATCCGAGAGCCTTGGATTAATCCAGCCTCCATGTACTCCATGTGCCAGAAATTCTGGCCAGAAGAGGAATTAATCGGTGGCTGTTCTGCCATAGCAGGAGTGCTGACTAGCCGCCCGTTACGGGGGAGGGAACGGGCAGTTGGCCTCGGATAATCTCAGTAATCTCGGAATCTTTCGACTCAATAGCAGCTACGATTAAGTGAGCTGCCTCAGTAGGATCGAAAGCGGCACCGCAAGTGAATATATCCACCGCTGCGTACCCAAATTCGGGCCACGTGTGGATGCAAAGATGAGACTCAGCGATTGCGACCACCCCGGTGACACCCTGCGGCGCAAATTGGTGGAATATTTCGCCGATGATTGTTGCCCCGGTCTCTTCCGCAGCGTTCAACATTGTGTGACGCAGGAAGGGCAGATCGTCTAATTTAACCGCGTTACAGTCGCGGAGTTCCAGCAACACATGCCGACCAAGAGCTTCCAATCAAGCAGACCCCCGTTAGGAAAGTACCCGCCCGGAAACTACCGGTCGTCGGGATAAAAACAAACACAGGGGCTAAGTTTATCAGCCACATAACTTTGGCGGCAAGAATGAGGGATTCATGCTTGAGCGGTATTAAGTTAGCGTTGACCTCGCCCACCCTTGAACGTAGCATCTAAAGTGCGCTTCCATGGACAATTATCTAAGGCAATACGGCTTCATCTTCATGATGACCGGTGTCGCGATTGCGGTACCGGTTGTCGTGCTATTGATTTCATTCCTTGGTACCAAGATAAACGCGCGCCCGTTTCGTCCCAACCCCGTCAAATATGACCCGTATGAATGCGGCATGGAAACCGTAGGAGGTAACTGGGAGCGTTTTAACGTCCGGTATTACCGCTATGCATTGCTGTTCCTGCTTTTCGACGTTGAAATTGTCTTCCTTTTCCCGTGGGCAACCCAAGCCGGTGCTCTCGGATGGGGAGCTTTCTTTGCTGTCCTATTTTTCATGGTTGTTATGGTTATCGGCTGGGCCTACGAGTGGAAGCGCGGCGGCATGGAGTGGGACGAATCCTTACCCTCGCAACAGCTTGCGCAAGAAGCCCCCCCCGCACCTCTCGCCGCCTAGCTTCCGGTTGCCCGATAGCGATCCCTCAGCTCCCGCTTGAGCACCTTCCCCAGTGCATTTCTCGGAAGCACGTCTACTACAATCACTTGTTGGGGTCGCTTGAATCCTGCTAGATGCTCATGGCAAAGGGCCTTCACTGACTCCTCCGTGATTGTCGCTCCTGGCTCGGCGACCACCACCGCTACCACGCGTTCGCCCCACATCTCATCAGGCAATCCGATTACGGCACACTCCGAGACTCCATGGTAGGCATGGATCACGTTCTCGACCTCCTCCGGTGCCACCATCTCCCCACCACGTTTGATGAAGTCTTTGGCGCGTCCTTCGAGGTACACGTAGCCATCGTCATCGATATAGCCTAGGTCGCCGGTGTACAGCCAACCATTACGGATTGTCTCCGCCGTCGCGTCCGCCTGCCCCCAGTATCCCTTCATCAGCCTGGGGCCGCGCGCCACGATTTCGCCTGTCGTGTCTAGCCCTGCGTCCATGCCGTTCTCGTCGACAATACGCACCTCAACACCATCAAGTGGCTTACCAATGCTCGATAGATGCTTCCGGCGCTTCGCTACTAACTCCGGAACGCCCTCTAGGACGTGATCTTCGGGTGGCACCATAGCAATAGTGGACCCAGTCTCCGTCTGACCAAAAGCGTTGATGAACTGAACTCCAGGCAGAGCGGATATCGCTCGTTCTATCAAGTTCGGCGGCATTGACGCACCACCGTATGTAATTACCCGGATGCTATTTAGATCGTGACTTTCGAACTCTGCATGGTCCAACACTTGTTTCAGCATCGTCGGAACCATTAACGCCCGACTCACCTTGTGGTGCGCGATTAGATTCATCCAATCGGCGGCTTCGAACTGACGCTGCATAACGATAGATCGTCCGCCGAAAACCGAAGCCAATGCTGCTTGGAGGCCTGCGATGTGGTGCATCGGCAAGCTCAATATCGTGCGCTCTTCCAAGTCCGGATCAGGTGGTTCCACGTTGGTCAACATGAACTCCGTGAACGACAAATGGCTCAGCATCACGGCTTTCGGCCTACCTGTTGTGCCTGCCGTGAACAATAGTACGGCCGTGCTCTCTGAATCAGCCTCAGGGAACCGTAACTCATCCTCATCTCCCGATTCCAGAATATCGTTGTAGGTAATCCAGCCTTCTGGAGCTGGGCCTTCCGACACCAGCAGGAGATTCGTCGAAACGAGGTTAGGCCTTAACTCTTCAATCAGAGGCACGTAACGCGGGCCCACCATCACCACTTTGGGCGCTGTGTGTTCCAGTGGAAATCGAAGCTCCTCGGCACGATCCCTGAAATTCAATGGCACATAGATAGCGTCGAGCCGCGCTGCCGCGAAGTAGAGTTCTAGGTGACGAGGCGTATTGACGTCGATTACGGCAACGCGGTCACCCGACTGAACACCCCTCGCGGCGAGCGCATTCGCCAATCGATTGGCACGCGAGGCCAATTCTGCGAACGTCATGACGGTATCGTCGAACGTGATAGCTGTGCGCTCAGGCACGATGGCAGAAGCGATGCTTAGGATGTCATGGGTATGCAAGTCGTGGAGCCTCCGAGGCGTCAGCCGGATAATAAAAGCTAAGCGAGTGTAGTTCCGACCCTGCGCTCCAATGCCATGGCCTCAGCCAATGGTAGATCAAGTCCTTCCGACACTACTCGCTTGGCGGCAGCGAGTGCGCTACTGGGCGCCTGGAGTATGGTGCGCAGAGCATCCATGGCTCTCCCCTCAAGCATACCGTGACTTACAACCTCCGACACCAGGCCATAGTGCAAAGCTTCTTTCGCAGTGAACCGATGGCCCGTCAGTAGAAGTTCGAGCGTACGGCCCTGACCGAGTAGCTGAGGCAGTAATTGAGTGCCGCCCGCTGCTGGGATGAAACCCAGACCAACCTCAGGCATCCCGAACACTGCCGTGTCTGCAGCGATGCGCACATCGCAAGCAGCCGCTATCTCGATGCCTGAACCGAGACAATACCCTTGAATTGCAGCAACAATTGGTTTGTTGAGAGAGAGCCAAAGGCCCCAAACGTCTCGCTCCCACCGAATTGACCGTGCAATCGCCTGCGATGGAGTGCTACCGAATTCGCTCAGGTCCGCGCCCGCGCAGAACGCACGATCGCCCGCGCCGCGCACCAAAACCCCGCGTACCTCATCGTCGTCACGCACAGCCATGAGAGCCTCGAACACCTCGTCGCGCATCTGAACATTGAAAGCATTTAGGGCGCCGGGCCGATTCAGAGTCAGCACGGCTATACCGCCATCGCGCCTCTCGTATTTAACTGTAGGCTCTTCGATATCTATCGAGTCGGTACTCATCGGCCCTCGAACTGGCGCTTCCGCTTTGCGGTGAACGCCTCCAAGCCTTCCGCGCGGTCAGCGGTTGATTGGAGAAGCACGCTCAGGTCGGCCTCTAGACGCAGCCCCTGCGCGAGCGGCAAGTCACCAGCAGCCATCGTCGCCTCCTTAGCATACGCGGCTGCTATCGGCGCACCAGCCGCCGCCCGAGCAATCCAATCGGCTACGATGAGCGATTCGCCAACCCCCTCAATGAGTTTTATGCGCAACGCCTCGTCAGCCAAGATCACCTCACCGGTCAAGAGCAAACGTAGTGCCTGCCCTCGGCCCACTGCACGGGATAAGCGCTGTGTACCTCCATCCCATGGCAGAGCCCCCTGCTTCACCCCGCATAGACCGAACGTCGACGTGTTACTGGCGAAACGGACGTCGCACGCGAGCGCAAGCTCTAAACCCATATCCAAGCATTCACCATCTATCCACGCAACCGTTGGCTTGCGCAGCGACGCGATAGCGCTCGCGGCGCCTTGGGGACCGAGTGAACCAGGCATATGATCGATGCCCCTGGCGAACACCCCGTTGGCCCCCGTCACTACGACTATACGTATGTCGTGATCATCGTCGACCTTTTGGATCGCCAACGCGAACTCTGCTCGGAGCGCTGCATCGAGCACGTTATGCTGAGATTCGCTATCGAGTGTGATGGTTGCGATATGGGTTTGCACCGTCACGGTTATCGAGGGCATGAGTTCCTCCCGTCTAGCCTGCGCTGCCGTTCGTGAGTGGCTGGCTATCTTTCACATGCCGGACAACGGCATTTCACATGGCCCCCAATGGGGTGTCAAGGATTGATTGGCGGAGGGGTGCGGCATTGCCATAGCCTTCCTTGACACCTCTATGCGAGCCTCCTAATATTTGTTAAGTTAGCAGTCGAGCATCTGGACTGCTAGCAATGATGGCGCATGATTGCCAGTATCGGCTGACTCTATTTCAGCATTGGAAAATGGTACTGGCACCGCAAAAGTAGAACGGAAAGTAAGAGGAGGAAAGAACGTGGCACGAACGCTTCAACCATTGGGTGACCGGGTCGTCGTAAAGGCAACCGAACAGGAATCCCAGACAAAGAGTGGACTGTATGTTCCTGATACCGCGAAGGAGCGCCCCCAAGAGGGCACAGTCGTCGCAGTAGGCCCTGGTCGCACGACTGACGAAGGTAATCGCATCGAGATGGATCTCCAAGTGGGCGACACCGTCGTCTACTCGAAGTTCGCCGGTACAGAGTTCACCGAAGACGGGGAAGAGCTTCTGGTTCTCACCGAGCGAGACATCCTGGCGAAGGTCAAGTAAGTACCAATATTCACTGAGGCATGTGCGAATCGCATTCTGCGGACGCAGCAAATGCCCCAAGAAAGAAGCAATTAATGGCAAAGCAAATCATTTATAGCGACGAGGCCCGACAGTCGCTCAAGGTCGGAATGGACAAGCTGGCTAACACCGTCAAAGTGACTCTCGGCCCCCGCGGCCGTAACGTCATCCTCGACAAGAAATTCGGACCTCCGAACGTTTGTTCTGACGGCGTAACTATAGCCAAGGAAATTGAGCTCGCCGACCACTACGAGAATATGGGTGCGCAGCTCCTCAAAGAGGCCGCAACCAAGACCAACGACGTCGCTGGCGATGGGACAACCACCGCAACAGTTTTGGCACAGGCCATGATTAGCGAGGGTTTCCGGAACATCACCGCAGGCGCCGACCCCATGGCTATCAAGCGCGGAATTGAAGCCGCTGTTGTTGCCGTCCGTGCCAGCATTAAAGAGCAGTCCACCGAAGTTGAAGGCAAAGAGCAGATTGCACAGGTTGCTTCCCTCTCAGCCCACGACACTGAAATGGGCGCCCTGATTGCCGACGTGATGGAAAAAGTTGGTAAGGACGGAGTCATCACAGTTGAAGAAGGCAAAGGCCTCGACTACGAGACCGAGTTCGTTGAGGGAATGCAGATCGACCGTGGCTACATCTCTCCCTACTTCCTGACGGACTCCCAGACTATGGAATCCGTCCTTGAAGACCCCTTCATCCTCATCACGGACAAGAAACTTTCTGCGGTGAATGACCTCCTCCCCGCTTTGGAGAAGGTTCTCCAGGTCACCAAGAGCGTCGTCATTGTTGCCGAAGATGTCGACGGTGAGGCTCTCGCTACTCTTGTAGTCAACAAACTGCGTGGCACGCTGAGTGTTCTAGCTATCAAAGCCCCTGGCTTCGGCGATCGCCGCAAGGAAATGCTTCAGGACATTGCGATTCTGACTGGTGGGACGGTCATCTCAGAAGAGATCGGTCGTAAGCTTGACACTGTTACGCCCGAAGACTTCGGTCGCGCACGGCGTATCGTTGCAACTAAGGACGACACGACATTCGTTGAGGGCCACGGCACCGAGGAAGAAATCCAGGGACGCATTTCCCAGATCAAAGCCCGGATTGAAGAAACCACCTCCGACTTCGACCGTGAGAAGCTCCAAGAGCGTCTCGCCAAGTTGTCAGGTGGTGTGGCCATCATCAAGGTTGGCGCAGCCACCGAGATTGAGCTGAAAG
>CALGTL010000017.1 GCA_937901475.1 uncultured Dehalococcoidia bacterium | reverse complement strand
GTGCCTCGTGTGTAAGGCACCGGGCCATAATCTTACCACGTGCTCAAAGGTGACGAAACGTTCTAATCCTCCGAGGAAGAACGGAAAAGGTAAAGGTCGGGGCGGTAAACAGCAAATGAAGGGAAGGTCGAAACAATGGTGAAAGTTAGCCACAGCTGATTTATTGCTATTGAAATCATCCGGAAAGGATGATCTCTATCCAATAGCGAATCAGGCTGTGGGAGTCTCACATGGCGTGGAAAACCATGAAGAACAAACTTTACCTAGTTTACGGAACCAACCTACATTACCAGATACCTACCCCAATAACGATCGAATTGATGAAGCCGCCTCTGAACATACCAAGATGTACGGGCCAACACTGGGGTGTTCGCCACGTGCCTCGGCGTGCCGTGAGGAATGTTCAGGAGGGCTGACACCAACGAAAGCGTTAGGTATAAGGAATAGGGCAAATGATTGGGCAACCAGTATTGCAAAATCATGCCTATTCACCTACCATTGGCTTATTAATAAGGTACAGCAGAGTTGTACCAGAAAGGTTAGCGAGCCAGGCACGAGACCGTGTGCAAACCTTTGGTGCGATAACATAGCGGTTGACCAGCTGTGTACCAAACACCCTAGGAGACTGAAGCAGCATTGTAGTTATGATTGTTACCAGAAGTCCAAAATGAATTGGCCGGTAATACCCAAACATAAACCAATTGCGGAAGTCAAGATGAAGATCGTAGATGCAAATGCATCTGTTATCCCTAAGCCTGGTGAAACAGCAATTTTATGCATGTTTATGACGCAAAAGACTGCAAAACCGGTACCGATTGTACGTTTATGTGCAATAGGACAGGTTAAACCAGGGCTGCGCTGGCTGTGCACGCTACCAAGTGCACGACGACCACAACGCAGCACGGACAACAAATACAAGACGATCTACGAACCGGCGGAAATGAACCTGTCCGACACGGAGTTCGAGCCCGATGATGAGGCCGACGCGAACGATCACGTTGACAAGTCCACGAGATCGGTAAGCAAACGTGTCCCAGACAATTTCCATACCGATTTACGGGAATTAGTAGGAGATATTCCGAAGAGAATACCTGCTAATAAGACACCCGTACCTGCAGACCCCACAGAAGTACCTTACACACGCAGTAAAGCTACTGGTGTAAATAAGGCACCCTTAGGGAAGGAAAAAGCTGCGGGGGGGGTTGAAACCCCAGATAATGATTGTACAAAGGAAGACCATTCCTTCAAACAATTCATTATACGTGTTGCTGTCGGGAAACCAAAACAAGCCAGCCTAAGGTGTAAAGCTATGATTGACACCGGGGCTAGCTGTAGCTTTATTTCCAAAGACATGATAGCAAAACTTGGGAAGGTTGACATGATATACATGCCTCTCACCGTATTACTCGGGGATGGTTCCCAGAGCAATACAACCCATAGAGCAGTTTTGGAAATAGTTCTCCAAAATGAGGTACTACCTGTAGAGGTAGCAATTATGGATGCACTTCCATGCTCTATAGGTATGATACTCGGTAATGATTGGATCAGTAAGCATAAACTTACTTTGACACCACACCGATTAGAGATTAGATTTACTAATGCTCGACATAAGGAAATAATTGTACATGGCTTATCAACCATTGTACATCAAAGCTCTATGCCTACAAATAAGGGGATGGAGAATGATTACGACCAGTTACTAAATACCATGGTAAACCTGGGCGGGGATATTGATATCCCACCTACTGAGGTAAAATTTCTACATGCAGATGCTCTGCGTAAGAAAATTACTCAAACCCAGAACAAAGCCGACAAAAAATGGCGTGTAACTCGAGGTAATAGTACACGACCCATCGATCGGGAGTTTTCTGACGCTGACTATAATTCAGAGACTATGTTTGTACTAAGTTTGGGCGACTTGACGAATCTAACGGCCGACGATGAGGGGGATGAAAATCCGCCGCTCGCGGACGGTCGGAACGGTCCTGTGGGGAAGCCCACCGGGATTATGGCTAGTACGATCCCAATACCTATGGACAAATCGAATATTAATGACCAAGTACGTGATCGCGGCAAATGGCCATCGTGTCGCCCGGCGGTACCTCAGCTAACTGTACCAATGCTAGCTACGTACGATACGGCTAGTGTTTTGGACGAGACTGGTACTGTACCTGCGCTAGGTAAAACTAGTGTGCAGGACAGTATGGACATTGACAATTCTACATCACTAGGTCATCTACCATCTGATCGAACATTATTGCCATCGAGCAGTTCGGCGGTGCGGAATGACGATGTATTAGACGAAGATTATAGTGAAATCAGCGAGGAGTTAGCCGCACTAACAGCACATGCAAGTGAATTTGCAAAACCTGTTAAGGGTAAGTGTACCCGACCTTCTAGCCGACGCGGGCAAACTCAAACTACAGTACATACCCAAAATACTGTAGTAAAAACTAGGAAGCACAGCAACGATTGGACGTCTGGAAGACGTTCACATCGCAGACACAAACCTAACAGTGCCGAAAAATTTAAAACGACAGGCTCTGGTACAGGATTTGCGACGTTGTGTGCAACCAGCAAAAAGAGACTTGAGGAATATAAAAATAGGAAATTAGAACCTATGGAACAGGAGAGTGCTAATGAGCATATGAAAATTTTCGAAGATACGAAAACGAAAAAACTCCCTGAGGAACTGATTAATGCCACAGATCCGCAGTATATACCTTGGGTTGAAAAAGTACTCAAGGATAAACAACGATTTGCATGCATAACCCCTATGACAAAATTCCGTACACTTGATACGGAACCCCTCAAAATAGAAGACCGTGACGATGTTGTGGGACCTCCTCCTAGGAGGACGTACCGTGTTCCACAAGCACTCCAAGGTCAACTTAAACTTTTTTGCGATGAAATGGTAAGCCAAGGCTGGATACAACCTTCCAAGAGTGAATGGTGTAGTCCAGTACTTATTCTGAAAAAATCTAGCGGGGGCTGGCGATTTTTGGTAGATCTACGCGGTGTAAACGCTAGAACTAAACCAATATCATATTATATGCCAGATATGCATGAATGCTGGCAACGATTGAGAAATGCCAAAATTTTGAGTACCTGCGACTTGGATCGAGGATACTGGCAATTAAATTTGGATAAGCAATCGCGTATGAAAACAGCATTCGCAACACCCTACGGAAATTTCGAATATAAGGTTGTTCCAATGGGCTTGATATCAAGTGCTCATTATTTTCAACAAGCTTTAGAAGGTATAATGCGAAATCACGGCATTCTATATGAAAGATTAGCCGTAGATGCGCAGGAGTTCGATAGTAGAGACGACGCTGGTGAGAAAGTCCGTGGCTTTGTCTCCATATTTTTGGACGACATTATCATCTGGTCTACTGACCCAGATACCCACAAAGGAAACTTACTGCGCCTATTCGAAGTTCTATCGAAAGAGAAACTGTCGCTGAATATGAAAAAGTGCTTCTTCTTTGCCAGATATGTGAAATATCTAGGCATTGTAGTAGGACAAGGACAAATGTTCATGAACACAGAGTCAGTGAGATCAATTATCTCCATGCCGGAGCCTAGTGACTCACAAGCGAATATACGTATTTTCTTGGGGATGACTGGCTTCTATAGAAAATGGATAGATAACTATGCTACAATGGCACTGCCATTGACAAAATTGCTGAAAAAGAACACTAAATTACCTGAGGCATGGGATGAAACAGCATCTCAAAGTGTCAGGGAATTGAAGATGGCTATAACGAAATACCCAGTGTTACGGCAATTCGATCCGATGCGGCGAATATATATTTGCACGGACGCATCGGGGATAGCGGTAGGAGGAGTGCTTTTCCAGTATTATGGTGATCGACCGTGCGCAATTGCATACTGCAGCCGGCGACTCAATGATGCAGAGAAAAATTACTCCGTGCAAGAGCAAGAGTGCCTCGGAGTCAAATTTACAGTTGACAAATTCCGACACTTCCTACTAGCCACACCGTTCGTGATAAAATGTCTTTCGGACCACCACAGTTTACAGTTCCTAAAGAAGGGAAAAGAAACTGGAGGTCGTATTGCAAGATGGGCCTTAGCCCTGAGCGAATACGAGTACGAGATTCATTATATACCAGGAACGAAAAATGTGGTAGGTGACGCCTTGTCCCGTTTAATTGCTGCAGAAGGGCATAAGCAAACTACACTTGCATTCAACAAGAGTGAGAATCTTGCGTGCATGCATGTGGAGACACAGCAAACCCTAGCGACAATACAGGACATCGAGCAAATCACACACGGAACTACGAACGATCATACAACTTTACATTATTCTGATGCGAATATAACGTTCGATGAGTTTTTACTCGAACAACACCCAACTCAAACAGAGTCACTACTGTTTTACAGAGCAACACCAGCTGAGGTCAATATCCCAGTGGATGCAGCAAGTTACATGGAATGTCCAGACTTTGCTACTCTGTACAAAATTATAGGGGATGAATTACGCCAGAAACATGCCCTGAATCCTAAGTCCAAATCGGCAAAGGAGTTCAAAACA
>CALGTL010000016.1 GCA_937901475.1 uncultured Dehalococcoidia bacterium | reverse complement strand
GAGGTCTGTTATTGAGGCAGGAGCAGCGTTGGCACCGGAACAACCGGCCAGTACCACAAGAATACCGAAGCAGAGTAGAGAGAACAGAACGGTGTAGCGCATGAAACGACCTCCACGGTAGCTGGGAGAAGCAAGATGAATAGAACGCCCCCGCGGGGTTACCTTACACCTGCATTGTCAAAGGAATGTGAAGCTCTGAGCATTCAATTTTCACAGCCGCCAACTCCATCGCATAGTGACCCCCACAGTACCCTTTAACAGACGTTACATTTGGGGGGCGCTACGAACCTAGCCCCGCAAGAGCCTTCGTTGCTTCCCTCTTCTGGTCACGTTACATGAGTGAGTAATGATCGTGCGCCACAGAAAGCCGACTCCGCGATCAGGGCCTAGGGAAATTAACGTAGTCACCAATTGGGCCCTGAGGGAAAAAACCTGCAGGTGGTAAGTCATCCGGGTCTCCCTGCTTGAGGAACGTATTGAATTTGTCGTAGAAACCCTGGAGGGTCATGTTGGTGTGCTTCTGGAACGATTTTTCAAAACCGAGTTCGTATATGTCCATGGGAATATCAACCCAGATAGTCTGATAGGACGTCAGATAGGCCAAATAGGCATTTGCCATCCCAATGAAACAACGGCTTGTTTCATAACGTTCTTCGGCTGGGCCAAAGACGTAGCCGTTACAACGGTTGCCCTCATGGCTCACGCCATGCGCTGCTCTCTTCACGTCTCGATACCAGCGGTTCAAGTTCGACCCCTCTACATCCACCTGATCAAAGGTCAGACCACTGAAAGCGCTCAAGTCTTTCCAATTGGTGTTTAACCAGATATTCGGAAAGAGAATTGCAGCACCTTCTATCCACCATTGTGGAGTACCAACCTCTTGAGTTCCCATATTTAAATCTAAATGATAGGCCCTTTGGTACCGGTGAAAATATTCATGAGCCCATCCATGATAAATAATCGCCTTCCTATACGGTTCCGGAGAACCCCAATCTTTAGTCTCGTGGGGATATTGAATAAATTCATAATCCATAATGCATAGTGAGTATGGATCGGGCGGTGTGACGTTCCATATCCCGCTTCCAGTTAGGCACCCGGCATCAACTAGGCGGCCATTCTCAATTCTCAGTGGCCGACTCCAATGCACTTCCTTGAGCTTGTCAAACACCGCTTGCGAATGCTTATTGTCCGTAGTAATGAGCATTACATACCTGTTGTAAGACCCGATTGTTTCGTTCAAATGGCGTTGAATCTCACACCATTCATCAACTACGCCTTGGGGGACGTCCGACGCTACGACAATCTCTTGAGCCATCCCTTCGAATGGTGTGCTGTATCCAATATTTCGGTAATGCTCTGCTGCTGTGGATGCTTTTGTCGATGGCATTTGAGTAGCTACCGGTATACAAGATGCCGGTACTTTTGGAAGGCTCGACGGCGCGACTGGTGTCGGAGTTACTTGGATGTCCGGCTTGGATTCTGCCGCCTCGGAGATCATAGGTGAGACCGGCGTCGAGCCTGATGTAGAGAGCGGTGACGCCAATGTTGGCGTGGGTATTACCGTAGCAGGCTCGGCCGCCAGGGCCTCGGCAACTGCGGCGTCCACGGTTGCCTGGATGTCAGATGTGGGTGCAGAGGTAGGAGTGGATTCTGTCGTGCAAGCGGCGAACAGGACCACGAAAGCCAATAACGCGAGACTCTTTCCCATGCCATCAGCATACGCCGATGACGCTGAGCGTGACAAATTAGTTAAATCGCGAGAGCGGACACCTAATAATAAATAAGGGTGGCCGGGTGCCTACCGGCGGGTGGCTTTACCCCTAAATTAAAAGGCGGGGAAGCAAAATGGGGGTACAAATGGGGGCACAGAGGCCCGACCAGTGGTGAAACCAAAAACACCACGACCCCCGTTTAGCAGGCCGTGGTGCGGTAAAGAGAGTGGAGCCACCGAACGGGTTCGAACCGTTGACCTGCTGTTTACAAAACAGCTGCTCTACCACTGAGCTACGGTGGCTTGTGATTGAAACCTTTGAAGGCTATCAACCGAACGCCAATGGCAACCAATCCATAATACCCGACCTAGGGCATCACTGAGTGTACCGTTAGTAGGAAGAGCGACCAGTCTTAGGGATTGGCGATAGTCACCCTAGGTTACAGCCGATCATCAGCTTCTAGCGACGAGGCCGGGGATTCCTGGCCATTCCCTGTGGTTGCCCCCTAGGAGATGAGCTAGCGCTGGGCGTTCCCTTGTAGCACCCCACTGTATAGGGATACTCGATGGTGGCGTGGTAGTGATAGCCAAGGTCATCATGTGAATGCCCGTGGCAGAGGTCGAGGTCATCATTGGACATCTCGACACCGCCAACGCCTCTGTATCCATAGATAGCGAACCCATCATTGATATAGCCGACTACACCGGAGTGCCCGTTGCTGAGCGAATTATTGTCGAGTCTTTCCGGGATGAAATGGTAATGGTAATCACTCTGCGCTGGGTGCCCTCCAAAAACATCTACGATTTCTCGTGCTACCGCATCTTCGCCCCGACCGTCCGCGGCGTTGTAAATGACAACTCCGTTAGTTGTCACACCAATCGCTCCTAGCGAGACACAATGGGGCTGTGCCTCCTTTTTCGGAGTAGTCGAGTAGGTAAATGAACGATCACCTGGTGCTGGGATACCAGGGTTCCTGTCTATGCCAGTCAACTCTGGGTAGTTGGTCATCGGCCAGTCTCCGATCATGCCATCCACTGGTAAGCCATTAACGGAAATCACGCGCTGATTTCCGGTGGTAGTTTCTGCGTAGGTTCCCGCGTCGGGCTCGAATGCACCCTCAGGAAGCCACAGCTTCTTAAAGAAATCCCAAGTCTTTACTGAGAAATCAATCCAGGTAATTTTGCTTTCTGTGGCTCCGGGGGCGTTCGGATTCGGCCCCATGCAAGAGTAGAGGTACCCCTTCGCGGGTGACGTAGTCGTAAGGTAATCATCTCCTAGGCGTAGCAAATTGCAGTCTGGTCCTTGAGCATCGCTGCAGAGAGTTGAAGTGATAGTGAATCCTGATCTGCCAACAGGTGAATAGTTAGTAATGATGCCTGGAGTGGGTGATGCAGTAGCTGTTGCTTGCATCGTACCCGTGCCTGTCGTATCAGTATCCGCGTGCTCCGCGTCTGTGTTCATATCCGTGCCTGCGTCTGTGTCTGCGGTGATGGGTGTAGATGGCGCTTGCGTAGGCGTGCCTAGGGGAGAGTCTGCAAGTGGCAATTCCTCCAAGGCCTCTGCTACCGCCGCATCAACCGTAGCTTTGACGTTGAGGGTCTGCTCAGGCTCCGCGCTACACCCCACTAGGCCGAGAATTATTAACATGAATCCAATAAGTGATTTAGTTGGCTTTCTCATGAATATGTTTTTGTCCTCTGGGGCAAATGGAGACCCCTCAACCGAGCATCTCTGCAGTGACCATACAGTGGGAATGTCGAAGAAGTGTAAAGGCCAAGAAGTGTCTCGCAAAAATGAGTAATGAAGATAAGTGAATTCTCTGCTCCAATCGGGCATGATATGCCTGTAAAAAGAATGCGGGACAGATTGTTGCAAACCAAATCAAGCACAACCTGTTCGATTGAGAATGAGCTGAGAATACGTGGCGATTCACCGCCTTCCTGCAGGCGATGGGACGCAACGTTGATGAAGTCGTGGCTAGACTTGGTAATCTGCTGCCAAGGTCGGAATAGGACCATCCTTCAGTTGTAACCATTTCGGTGAACACTAGCGTGCAACGCGAAGGAGAGGGTGAGGCTATCCGCTAACATGCGACTCATAGATTAACGGCACTTGGAATTGAACGATTTTGCCGACATACCAGGCAATAAACACTATTGGCGGCGTTAAGTGGGTAGGTTCACAGCGCTCCACTCAGAGGATTTGGATGAAATCAATGAAATCGCTGGTCTTTTTGTCCATGAGCCTCTTTATATTGGCAGGCGGGCTATCAGGCTGCGAACAGCCGGATAACCCGCAGGAACAGCTAGGTGGAGTAAATGGAATTGAAGCCGAGCAAGGCTCTTCTGAAGACCCATTCAGCCGCGCTACAGGTCAACTTCCTAAAAAGAACACACCTCCGATTGCCTGGGCGACATCAGAAGGGGCCGTCCTAGTGCGTTGGTTCGGGCGTGAAGCTGCTGGCCTTCCTCCATTTGTTGCCAATCCTGACCAGAACATCGCTTCTGTCTTGCCCGGTAGTCCCGGAACCCCAGAGATACTTATCGAGCGACGTCTTCTTCCGGATGAAGCATTCGGTGTCATCCATCCAGGCGTCTCGCGTATGACGGACCAAGTTCAGATTCAAGAAATTATCGGCCAAGCACCTTGGTGGGATGGCCTGGTGAGTTATATAAACGAGTCGATGGCAGCGTCTGGGATGCCAATTATTGAGCCTGAGCTGCTAACGATTGCAACCGTGTTCGAGTTCTTTGATGCCAACCCCATGGCAGCTGAGTACTGGTCATCGATACACCATGAAATAGCGATGCTTCTCGGAACGGGGTTCTACGATCAGACGGCTGCTCCCGGACAAAAAGTCCAGTACCGACTGAGCTTTGCTACTGGGGAGAGTCAAGGGACACCCCTAGGCCTTACTGGTGAACTCACTGTTGGTGTCGCTATTACCCAGAAGCCTACAGTGCGCGCCACATCTGATCCCGTTCAACTCTTTGGCCAAGCTGCCACTATCGATCCTAGCGAGACTACCGATGCTCATTGGTTAAGCTCGCAAGGGCAACGTCGATTAGCTAGCGATTTCATTTATGTTGGATGGGATTACCCGGTGGAGATCACTCCAGATACTCAACCAGTCTTCGGGTACGAACTTTATCGAACACCGGTGAATGGCAATCTTGATGCGACGGGAGCTCCCGAAAAAGTAAATGACCTGGTAATCATCCCCGGGGGAAGCACCCCTGACTGGATTGCGAGTAACAATTCAGGGCCCATCCAACCAGTAGGGTTTCAAAACGGAGAGCTAATCTCGAATCCAGTGACTCCCTCAATGGAAGGCAATGATGCTGCTCTGTTTTTCTTCCGCGATTTGCGCCCAGAACAACAAGCAAAGGCCGCACAAACGTACTGCTACACCGCATTGCCCGTGGATTATTTAGGTAATCAATCGGAAACGGTCTCTGGTGAATTTACTTCAGCTCAATGCGCACAATTTCGCAATTACTCACCCCCGCCAAGCCCTACGGGCCTGCAGGCGGAAATCTACAGTGAGGAAATCCGATTGTCGTGGGACAGCGTCCCCGAAGCGGAGCATTACTCGGTGTACCGAGCGTCAACTGAACAAGGGCAGCCGATGCCAGCTTCTCCTGGCGAGTGGGACGATGTTACGGCTGATGGTGCTTGGTCGGCCGCTGGTGGCATTACATTTTTCGTCGATGCCAGCGCTGCTAGCGTTGCGCTCAGTGATGATCAGGAGAGGGATTATTGGTACCGCGCCCGCACCTGGGATTCGGGCGGCGAGCGCAGCGCTTTAAGCATGCCTGTATTTGCCTTTATACGGGATTCCCTACCCCCAGGACAGCCAAGTATCGGTGCACCACGCGATGAGAAATTCCCTCCTGTGTCCGAATCTGGTGGCCCCTGCATCGAAATCACCATCGACCCTAATGACACCGATTATGTCCAGATCTACCGAAAAATCGGAGAGAATGAATACGTTTTGGTCGCAACAATACCGGTGGCTGACCTAGACGTTGGCTATTGGTGCGACCCCTCGTTGGACTCAGGCGATATGGATGGGTCTGTTGAATACGTGCTTCAGGCACACGACGATGACGGTAATTATTCGTGGTCTGACCCCTTTGCTATCTCATTCTTCAATCCCGACTCTTTTGGGAACCCCGTCATTACATCCGTTGAACGTATTCCTAACGCCAATAATCAACTACTGAATACGGTCGTCTGGATTGGTGACGCATACCCTCAACCAGACACATTCGGTATCTATAGAACAGATCTCACCGAACATCGCTTGTTCTTATCTGAAGTGGCCTTCGACACCGAGAACTTGATTGACGGCGGAATTTATCAAGCGAAGTTCACTCATGAAGTGTCCGCGGCTGATGACATTTTCGGGAACTACGAATACGTGGTGTCCGCCCGCAAGTATGACGCTGAATCTCAGGACCTGTTGATAGAAACCTTCTCCGATCCCTTCGCAATGTCTCATGCCACGCAAATTCCTGATTTCAGTAATCGCGAACTAGGCCTACTGCGATGGTGCTTGCAACCTCAAGTTGTGGACGACCAAAGCGTAGAGCTGAATTGGGATTTCTGGTCATATGACACGCCTGCTAATAAATCAATTGCCGATTTCTGCTCACCTACCCTCAGTGATGAAAAGCTACCGAGCGCCCGCACAACTGAAGACTTTGCTTACTTGATTTTCCGCTCTCGGCATGAAAACTCTGGGTATGTGCAAATAGCACCTGTTCTGGGGTGGAATGCCAACTCTTTATACGGAGCGATTTCTGAGCCTCAAATCACAAGTGGGATTCCCAATGTTCAACGTGGCATTGCATTTGTAGACCGAGAAGCGACGCACGGAACCTACTGGTATGTAGTAGTAGCTATTGATGCGACCACAGGAGAGGCCCAGTTCACTACCAGCGCCGCTAAAGTATCTCGACCATCCTTACCTGTCATAGAGGACAAAGCCCGGCCCACTAACCAGAAATGTAACCCTGCAAGGCCGACCAAACTAACTACTAGGTCGGGAAGCAAAATGGCCCCTAACACACTAGTTTTTGGTAGTGGAGGGGATCACTCAATTCAAGTCATCGTTTGTGCTTGGAAAAACACCTCCCCCATTGGGGAGACAGGAACATTTCTCGCAAGCGGAACTGGATATGCTGTTTTGAACTCTCCGGATGGCCGTATCCATTACGTAGGTTTGAAATTTTTAGAGATAACAGCAAAGTACAGCGGCGTAGTTCTCAGCGGTGAAGCGACCGCCGATTACCCGAAAATCGTGGTGAAATCCGCGAACACTCTTACATATTCAGTTGAAGGAATCAGCGTGCTCGCACCTTCGGGATTATCAGCAATAATCAATGTCGGAATTGATGACGCGTTGATATTTGTGACAGGAGCTAACCGCTCGCGCAGCATCAACCTCGGCAATGTCAGCATCTCCAATAAATTGAACTTTAAGGTGCTCAAGTCCCAACCTGGACAATTGCCTGAGGTTTTGAATAACCCACTAGTCCCATTGGGAACACTCGGGCAGAATCCTGCTTGGTTCTTCCTTCATGAAACATTACCTATAGCATTTGTTCCTCAAGACATGACCATCAGCGGGGCTGCAATCGTTGCAGGGGAGGTAATAGCCCGCTACTTCGAACGATGGAATGGCATTGGCTTGCATGGGGCTGTTGATAGAGCCTGGCCCACGAAAACCCCCAACGCTGCAGATGCGCTGTTGCAATCTTCCGCATTCACAGCCTCTTCCTTCGAGATAAACCGATCAGGCCTGCAGGCCGACCTGCAATCTATCGGGCAGGTAACGGGAACATTCTCTATACCCTTCGGGCTGACTCTAAGCTCTGCGGAAATGGAGTTTCGTATTGCTGGCAGTCAAGTGGTGTCAGGCTCTCTGGGAGCGGGAACGGCCTCTACTTCTTACCTGAGTACGCCTAGCCTAGCGCCAAATCCCCCTCAAAATGGGACCTCCACACTGGAGGTGGAATTCGATGAATTGGGACTCGATAAATTATTAGCAATCGAAGGGCGAACTACAACGCAGAACGAGATAGCCTGGCTACAGACTGGGTTTACGATCCCTGCGAATGCTCACGACAAAATGACACTGTACGTTGCGCCGGTCGTCTCATTTGGAGAGCCAGCAGCTTCCACTGAGGGAGAATCGAAACTTGCCCTCTTACAGCCCGTAATTCAAGGGCTCGACGTCGGGAATGTTAGGTTCGTGCACGATGATGGCTCCAATAGCCTTTGGTCAGGGAGTAGAGGCTCTTTGGATGACGCTGACGCGTTTCTGAGAAGACTGAGTCCCGGGATTAACGTGCGCGGTAACCCCTCTGTTCTGTGGAATTGCGTTAACTCGAATTTCGCTACGAACTCCTACCTTTACCTAAGGCAGAGCGGCCTGACTAACGCCTTGAAATTAGTAATTGGAGAAGCGGGGCAAAATGTCAGCGTTGCTGGCTACTCCACCGTTCTCAATCGAGCTGATTTCTTAATGCACTCGACTGATATCAACAGCCACAAGGTTTTAGCAGACATCAACATACCCTATCCAGGCAATTTCTTATTCTCGGGCAAGGTAGATGCCTTCGACGAACAAGGATGCATCTCCACAATGGGGGCAAAGAACGGGCTTCAGGAACTTCATGCCGACTATTGGAACCTAGATATGTCGGCCTCCCAGGTTGAATTTCGAGACATACCTAACACCGGCAAGCGACTTGTCTTGCATGCAGGGGTGGACTTACCGCACCTCGCCTCTGCTTCTAACCCGACCAACCACCTTACTGCTACTGAATCCCAGTGGGAGCCTAGCGGAAACAGCGGGGGAGTCAGCCTCGATGAATCGCCCGGGCAGCGCTTCGAGAATCTCTCTTTCATTCCAGTAGGGTCAGAGGGTATTCAACTGAGAAACCCTAATGACCCACAACCAGAACTCGATGCCTCTGCGAATACGACGGACTTGAATTGCGTTGATTGTGCTGGCTGGATTACCTATAAAGGTGAGCTGTCGGTTCCTTTCTTTGGCCCTCTTTCTGAAGACGGTGAAGGCCAGCAAATAGCAGTATCTTTGAACGTCTTCACAGACCATGCCAACACGATTGAGGCGTGTCAGAACTGTGCAGATTACATTGGTACTGCAGGTCTCTATGCAAGCGAGATCTGGGTGTCCGAAGCAGGCTTAGAACTCAAATACCCTCTAGTCATCACTCGTGAAGCCCTCGGTAACTCTCCCGGTATGAAACTGAATGGGTTCGATAGGTTGTCGATATTGCCGATTGATGCGCTCGAAGTTATTGCTCTCGATACTGCGGTTGTCATCGACTCCAAATTGACCGAGCAAAACAACCAAGTCCAGACATCAATATTTCTTGGGCTTAGTTCTATTCCGGCTATCGTAAAGAGCACTGCCGATGCTCTCAATATCGCCCCCAATGCAGAACCCACCCCTGATCAAATACAGCGATGGTTTGGTAGGTTCTTATCAGAGTCGCCCACGTTGACAGAATCAGATCTCGCTCTTTACTCCAATGAGGGGAATCCTGTTCAGGGCTTAGATGATTGCCCGGGAGTGTTGTCCCAAATCTGGTCCACCGGGGAGTGGACCTACCGTGAGACGCTTGATGTAGTGGATCAAGCAGTCCTTGAGGGCTCCGGTTGCTTCGGACTCGCTGAGCTCAAAGCGTTAGGTGAGAATCAAGAAGCAGAGCGCATGTTGAATCTTGGTGGTGGAGCGGGAAAGGCACTTAGCTTTGTAGGTTCGGAATTTGAAAATGATTTCCATTGGATTAGAGGGGAAGTCTTTTTTCAGGAGAACAATTTGGGAAACCCTGAGTTCAATAAGTTTGAACTCAAACAGAGACTTCGAATTGCATCGGCAGATGAAGTATTTATTGAGACGAAGAGCCTAGGCTTTTTGTATGACCAATCCGGAGATTTCACTATTAGTGGCGAAGGAATCTACGCCAACATGTTCGGGTACGAGATCCAGGACGCAGATATCCTCCTGACAATTTCAACTGCACCTGGGAATTTTGCATTACAAGGCGGAGTCACTTACAACGACGGGCTACAGTTTGAAGCGCTGGAGTTGGAAACAGTTAGTGGTCTTTTTGGGGCTGGAGAACAGCTGCTTTACATTGGTATCAGCGGTGACGGTTCAATCAACTTATCCGGTGACCCTGCAAAAATAGGAGCCTCGCTTCTTGTTGGGAAAATTAATCAAAGTAGCGTCCCTGCATTAAATAATTTGGGATTCGAAGAACTCGTCCAGCGAATTGATTTATCGGAGCCTAAGGTTGGAGCTTATGTCCGCGCCCTGGGTACGGTTCCCATAATCGGAGACGGATGCGCGCTTTCGTTGAAAGTTGGCGGTGAGGTGGAATTCTGGTATTTCGCTGGTGACACTGACGATTACGGTGGCTCGTTGAGAGGTTTCGCCTATGGGAAAGCACTGTGCGTGATTTCTGCACGGGGCGATGTCACTTTGGAATACCGTCAAGTGAGTGACCCTGTAGTGGGTCAAGTTTTCGAAGGTGAAGGCTGGGTTGCAGGAGGCACCGGGTTTGACTGTGACCCTGGCGATTGGGGCCCCCATTGGTCAGGACGGTGGTGGGACGATGACTGGTGTTGGCAAGCAGGAGCAGCAGCAAGCATAAAATGGACTTCGTGGCAGGACAGTTGGGAATATAGCCTTGATGCGGATTACGAATGACCACTCCACGTAACCGCAGGAAGGGAATTGGAGGTTGCCTAAAACGACCAGGTAAATCCTCCTCTGGACGAATAGGGCTTGCCTGAGGCGCTCTTAGGCTCTCTGGGATAGTCAGTGAAGAGACACCGATCAAGGGGCGACTAATATATGGTCGAGTTCATCAACCACAACTCAGTGCTATTTATCGGGCTTCTCCTTTTCGGCACCATGGGAATGCTTGCCTGGAACCGACGCAGCAGCGCTAAAGCCCTAATGATTATTGTGAGTATCACGTTGATACTCGTGGGCGGCTATTGGACGTCACGCGAGGGGCCATCTGACGTCGCGAACATCGCCGAAGTAGACGCGATTCTGAGTGTTGGTACGCCGGTGATACTG
>CALGTL010000015.1 GCA_937901475.1 uncultured Dehalococcoidia bacterium | reverse complement strand
GGCTTTTCTCGCGAGCTTTAATTAATGCAATGATTTCAGGATCCTGATAATCGACTTTCCTAGGCTGGTGACCAGAAAACCCCGGATGATGCCAGGAGCGTAGGTTCCATTCATCAAAGGCGATTTTGATCTGACCGCGCATTCCAGCTTCGTCAATCGATTTAACGACGGCACTTATGTGGGTATCCGGCTTCTCGGAGAGCATCATGCAGGAAAGGTAGTCCGGGGCGTGATGCTCCTGAAAGTTTGGAATCCAGTATTCGTGAACCGAGAGTAAGTCGAGGTACTTCCCTGCCGTCTTGAATAAATATGGGTCTATCTCTGCACTCGGTCCGTGCGAACCCGAGCATGTTACCAGGATACTCTCGTCAACCTTCTTCATCGCTTCGGCTGTGTCGCGAACCTTATCGATATAGCCTCTTCCAACCTTTTCGTTTCCAACACTCCAGAACCTAACGTTGAAAGGCTCAGGGTGTCCGTTCCTTTCACGCATTTCGGCGAATGGGCCCGTAGTCGCATTGCAATAAGCCACCCAGTCAGCCATCTCCTGAATGCTGGCCAGACTGTTTTGGCAAATATAGGGCTCAGCGCCCAGTCGTCGACAAAGCTCTATAAATTCGTGAGTGCCGAAGGTGTTGGGCTCCAACACACCCCAACGATCATCGTCATATGGTTGGCGCTTCTTCCCTACACCCTTCTGCCAATGATAGCTATCCACGAAGCATCCTCCGGGCCAACGAATAACAGGTACTTTCAGTTCTTTGACTGCCTTGATTACATCGAGACGAAACCCCTTCGCATCGGCCAGCGGCGAACCGGGTTCAAAGAATCCTCCGTAAATCTGTTTGCCAAGGTGCTCAATGAAGCCGCCGAATATCATCGGATCGTAGGTCTTCGCTGGTTCATCCGCCGCGATAATAATGGTCGCCTGGCTTTGCGTTGATTGCGCCTCCACCTTTGCTTCAGCAGCGCAAGGCAAGGCGCTTGCCAGCGCAACGGTATTGAGAATAGCTTGTTTCAGCATGAATTAATTTCCATTTCTAATCCGACGATCGAGGGTTCGAATCCTTCTCCCTTTATTATTCGACGAAACTAAAGACGCTTGCTCCCGCTAGGCTTGTAGGACGCCCACTGGTGCTTAGCACTAACTGCATTTCATTGCCCACAATATCGCACAAGCCTAATTGCAATCCGAAATCGAGCCACCCTTGTCCATGACTGAAGTTCACGTCCCCTGAGTCGTAAACGACTCCCGCATTATCCAGCAAACGGTACGTATGATAATAATCAAATGGCGACACATCGGTCAGCTCAATTACAGCAGGCAGACCAGAGGGGTCATTATTAACCCATTCAATCACATGCGGGAAATCAATATGATACTCGTTAGCCATTAGTGGCTCACTAATTTCTTGTGGCCATGCAGCTTGAGCCCATAGTGAATCAAA
>CALGTL010000014.1 GCA_937901475.1 uncultured Dehalococcoidia bacterium | reverse complement strand
GAGCAGGGCTCGGAAGTGATAGACGGCGTGATACAGGCATACCACTTCGCAGAGGCTGACCCTTTCAGGGCCACCACTCACAACAAGGGGATAATGAACGCGATCTCCGCGGTTGCCCTAGCCTGTGGCCAGGATTGGAGGGCCATCGAATCAGGGGCTCACAGCTACGCTTCCCATGAGAGGGTTTACGGTTCACTGACCAAGTGGTCAAAGGACGAGAATGGCAACCTAGTCGGATCCATTGAGCTCCCTATGGCAGTCGGGTTGGTCGGAGGGGCGGTCAGGGTGCATCCAGCAGCACAAACGAACGTAGCACTCCTAGGGGTGGAGAGCGCGGACGAGCTAGCGAAGGTGATGGCAGCATCGGGATTAGCACAGAACCTCGGCGCTCTTCGGGCCCTAGCCACAGTAGGGATACAGGCTGGGCACATGAAGCTGCATGTCAGGAACATGGCGGTTACCGCTGGAGCAGAGGGCGAAGAGGTCGAGAAGGTGGCATCGATGCTTCGAGAAAGAGGCGTGCGCATCACTCAGGCCTCGGTTATCGGGGCCCTGGCGGAATTGCGCGGTAATTAGGGCCTCACGCGATTCCACGATTTCTGGCGTCTTCGGCGCGTGCGTCTTCTTTTCCTGCCTCTACGTCGACCCAATTCATCATTAATGCACCAATCAGAATCAGTACGGCTACGCTGAGCACCCCCACCCTGCTATCAAATGCAAGCGTCATCGAAGCATAGAGGAAAGGTCCGATCAATGCAGCCACCTTTCCGAAGAACCCGAAGAACCCGAAGAACTCTGCACTCCTAGTCTCGGGGACCATCTGTCCGAAGAGGCTCCTCGCAAGCCCCTGGGAGCCGCCAAGTACCATTCCCATTCCGCATCCAAGGAGAAGGAATTGTAGACCGACGTCTAGACCAAGATTTGCCCAGACATTATCCCTTACCCACGTCGTATATCCATCCAGTGGGCCATCTCCTAGATTAGTAGGGTGGTCTATTCCCACCTTTGTTATCCCATCTAGGCTTCCACCGGAGGCACTGACGCTGAATCTAGTCTCATCC
>CALGTL010000013.1 GCA_937901475.1 uncultured Dehalococcoidia bacterium | reverse complement strand
GCACTAAACATTGAAGGCCGCGTGTACGTGAGCGAGGCACTTTTGGAGGACTCGAATGGCAGATTTATCAGCGCGCCCTGAGGTCACGGAAGGGCAGCAGCAACTGACTAAAGTTTCGGCGTATGACAAGTTCATAGCTAAAGAAGGCATACCAAACATCACTGGCTTCGCCGTAGATGATGTTCGTGCGGTGGAAGTGAAGCCGTGGGCGCGCCTTGATTGCCTGGGTACGTACATAAATCTCGACGGTACCGCTGGCACCAATGATGCCTACGTTGCGGAGATTCCACCTGGCGGGAAGATGGCACCGGAAAAGCACTTGTTTGAGAAGGACATTTACGTCCTTTCCGGCCGCGGAGCGACCGTGGTAGGCGACGACCCAAGCCGGCAAACATCTTTCGAGTGGAAAGAGGGAAGCATTTTCTCAATTCCTATAAATGTTGCACACCAACACATGAACGGGAGTGGCACAGAGCCTGCGCGTTTCCTGGCAGTGACGACCTTACCGTTGGTGTTGAGCCTCTTCCACAATGAAGAATTCGTGTTTAATAACCCCTTTGCATTCACTGATCGATACGGTGACAACCGTGAGTACCAAGGTGAGGGGCGTATGTACACTGGCAACTCTGGCCGTACTAACGTATGGGAGACCAATTTCATCCCAGACATCGAAACATTCACCACGTTTACATGGAAAGAGCGTGGCGCGGGTGGGTCGAGCGTTATGTTTGAGCTGGCGGACAACACGCAGGCGGCACACGTATCGCAGTTCCCAGTTGGGACGTACAAGAAAGCGCATCGCCACGGACCGGGGGCTCACGTCATCATTGTTTCAGGAACCGGCTACAGCTTGCTTTGGCCACCTAAAGGAACCGTACCCGGAGACGTTATCCGGGTCGACTGGAAGCGTGGAGGCCTAATTGTGCCTCCTAATGATTGGTTTCACCAGCATTTCAACGGTGGCAATGCCCCGGCGCGTTATCTGGCATTCCGATGGGGCAGCCAGAAACACGGATTCGTGTTCGATCCCGGCGAGGCCGATATGAGCGAGAAACTCGGCGGGGCGCAGATTGAATACGAGGATGAACATGACTATATCCACGACACGTTCCAGGAGACGCTTGCAAAAGTTGGTGGTGATTCCAAAATGGCTGATTTCATCCCACGCCTGCGGAGCTAGTTGAGCCTAGAAAGGGCAAGCACATGACTACGTCGAATCCAGAAGTCACGGCAGATCAACCGCGCATCGTTAAGTACACCGCATACGACGCATTCATCGAAAAGGAAGGGATTCCTAACATTACAGGATTTTCGGTTGATGATTTGCGTACCGTTGAGGTGAAACCATGGGAACGCCTAGATTGCCTGGGCACCTATATCAACTTGGACGGTGCAGGGAAGACGAACGACTCATACGTTGCTGAGATTCCGCCTGGTGGCAAAATGGCACCAGAGAAACACATCTTTGAGAAGAATATCCTGGTGCTTGAAGGTAGAGGTGCCACACTAGTTGGCGATGACCCGGGCAACCGGCAGAGCTTTGAGTGGAAGCGCGGTAGCGTGTTCTCGATACCAATCAATGTATGGCATCAGCATATGAACGGTAGCGGTACCGATCCTGCGCGCTTTGTGGCGGTGACAACAGCACCGTTGACCATGAACCTGTTTCACAACGAGGGATTCGTTTTCAGCAACCCGTATGTGTTTGAGGATAGAATTGGTGGCTCGAAATTGTTTCAAGGTGAAGGCAAGATGTGGACTGCGACTACAGGCCGCACCAACGCATGGGAGACTAATTTCGTTCCGGATATTGAGACATTTGCGACGTTTACATGGAAAGAGCGGGGGGCCGGTGGTTCCCACGTAAAATTTGAGATGGCTGAACAGACGCAAACAGCGCACGTTTCGGAGTTTCCTGTAGGCACGTATAAGAAGGCGCATCGGCACGGGCCTGGAGCACATGTCATCATCATCAGCGGCACGGGCTACTCTCTACTATGGCCGTCGCATGGAAGCCCGCACGAAGAAGGTGGTATGGTGCGAGTCGACTGGCGCCCCGGTTCCATGGTAGTGCCGCCCAACGGTTGGTTCCACCAGCATTTCAATGGGGGATCGACGCCTGCTCGATACTTGGCATTCCGTTGGGGCTCACAGAAGTACGGGTTCTCGCTGGGCGTGGCAATGGAAGGTGAAACAGATGTGTCGGTCAAGCTCGGTGGCGGCCAAATTGAGTATGAGGACGAGGAACCAGCTATCCACGACATGTTTGTAGAAACTATATCCAAGGCTGGAGCTGAGTCGCAGATGGCGCAGTTCATCCCTCGTTTGAAGGGCTAAAAGGTCTATCCGTAGTACGATTTAAGGGCCGCCTCACTAGAGACGGCTCTTTTCGTCACCATAGGAGCCCACATGAATCAGCTAACCGAGCGTCTGGAATCTGCAGTTGCATTTGCATTGGAGGCATCCTCTATCCCGTTGCGCTACTTCTTGAAGGATGGACTTGTGATTGACCGCAAGGCAGATGATTCTCCGGTCACTCGTGCCGACAAGGAAACAGAGGAATTTCTCCGCAACCGTATTGATCTCGCCTGCCCTGAGGACGCGATCATTGGGGAAGAAATGGCAGATAAAGCTGGTACTTCGGGATTCACCTGGTACTTGGACCCTATTGATGGTACCGAGTCATTTGTGCGCGGCGTACCTTTGTTTGGCACGATGCTTGCGTTGCAACACGATGGCAATCCAATTATTGGAGTGATCAATTTCCCTGCGCTCGGTGAGATTGTGTACGCGGCCAAAGGATCCGGGGCTTGGTGGGCTACCAACTCGAAGGAGGCCTCAAGTATCACCGGGTTAGAGACGCGCAAGGCGCGCGTCTCTACTACACACCTTCTTGGCAACGCTGCGGTTTCCACGACAGGACTCGCCCATTTGTTCGAAGTTGCCGGTATCGTTGAACAGTGGCAGGAGTTGATGAAAAAGGTCAACGTCGCTCGTGGGTACGGCGACTGCTACGGGCACTACCTGGTTGCAACGGGACGCATTGACCTGATGTTGGACCCAGTGATGAACGTCTGGGACAACGCTCCACTACTTCCCATAATCACAGAGGCCGGCGGGTGCTTTACGGATATTAATGGCAACTCCACCATTGATGGTGGTAGCGGCTTGTCCACCAATGGCCTTTTACACGATGAAGTATTGGCTGTCTTAGGACGTTAGGCCATCTGAGGCTCCCTTGAAAAGCCTCTTACACGCGATAGCCTGCTGGCAACAACCGGAGGTAGAACATGAACGCACAACGCAAAGCGGACCTTTCCCTGAGTATGAATGAAATGGGGCGCCGGTTCTGGGCTGGCGAGGCTGAGATATGTCATCAATTCTGGGGACAAGCTCGCACCAATGAAGAGCAAGCGCGATGGCTTCGCCTCCAGGTCTTTAAAGAAATGTACGGCTCAGGTTTGACCGGTAACCCGGGAGGGCTGATTAAAGCCTTCCTGGAAAAACTCACCGATCAGGTAGGAAAGGCCAAGACGAAATCGGATCGCGATGAGTTCGACCGCTCACTTCGAGTGTTGCGCGAAGAGTACAACCATTACAAGTTGTTCGCTGATGTCTTGGAAAACGCAACTAATTTGCCAGTTCTGCATTCGGACCTTAAGGACTGGCAGATCGCTGAGGACCGTCAACTTCAGGCTATTCGCCAGGGCATACGTGAACGCGAAGGGCAGTTGGGTGAACTCGCGATTATGTTCACAGAAGGAGGAGGGGCCGCCTTCTTCCTCGTAGGGCGCACTATCAAAGGGGACCCCCTCTCTGACCAGATTGCACAGGCTAGCGAAATCGTATATGCCGATGAACTAGAGCACGGTGAGCATGGTGCATTTGATCTCGCCAATGAACTGGATACCGAAGAGGAATGGGCTAGGGCTCGCACGTTGATTATAGAGATTTGCGAGCAGCGGTTAAGAATGCGATACGGGATGTTCGGAATTCCTGTCGATGAAACACGTATAAAAGAAATTACAGATGGAAAGATAGAACCCCTGCCAGTTGAGTAGAGTATGGATAGTTCCTCTCGATTTGGAATATCAAAAGAGGCTCGGATTTCACCGGGCCTCTTTTGATATTCCAAATCGAGAGGATGTGATTTGCGCAAGCTAGTTGGTTGGAACTATTTGCACTGTCATTCCACGGTAGTGCCAACCTTTGGAAACCGGGGCGAGCCCGCTGGCTATAGTCTGCCAGTTTTCTCCACCGTCGCTGCTCCAGAGTACTTCGCCACCGGTCGATGCTGCGAAGATTTGAGTTTTGCCGCCTGCTTCTTCAAGGGCCATGGCCTCGATGCTGTGCGTCATGTAGTCGGGCAGTCCGCCGGTGAGTACTTCCCACGTTCGACCCGCATCACGACTGCGAGATATCCGGCTGAAGGCATTGCTCTCTGCGGCCCAACTACCTGGGCTCTTCTTGCCTGCGGAAACCAGCATGTAGTCGGGGTCGCTAGGCTTGAACACGAGCTGGTCAGGGTAACCGCCCTGGTCACTCCCGTAGCCGAATATATTAGTCCAAGCGCGCCCGGCATCCTCGCTCATGGATAGACCACCACCACCAGTTGTATACATCCGCTCGGGGTGGATTGGGCTGATCACTACCCGATGGACGTCGTCTATGGGGCCAGGAATCTCGTCGAAAGACTCGCCTGCATCATGACTGACGTACAGGCCACCTTGCTCCACGCTGACGTAGATTGTGTTTTTGTTATCAGGCGCGAAATTGATGTGCTTCAGGTGGGCGATGTGAGGAGGGGCGGGGAAACGCCACTTGTCCATGTTAGGGACGTCCTGCATGCTAGGCATCTCCGTCCAATAATCGCCAAGATTGTCACTGAAAGACAAATGTACGGGCTCCGTGCCCGCGAACAACCGCACTTTGCCGTTGACCTTGGCTGATGCGAGACTGTAGAGATCATTTGAGGGTAGCCCTTCATTGCATGATTCCCACGTAGCAGCGTCATCTTTGCTTCGGTACACGCCGCCTTTGTTGATACCAGCGAACCATGTCGAACTCTCCTCTTCAAATAGAATGGCGTGGATGTGCTGGCCTTCGAGAGTGCGCCTCGCGATAACCCATGCGCCGTCGTTCCATTGAAGCTCAGCAATACCGTCTATCGTGCCTACGAGCACGCGAGTAGACGGATCTGAGGATATGTAGATCGTTTCTGCTCCGTGAGATAAGGCCAGTGTCATCGTGGCCTCCTTTCGACTCTAATCGCTTGAATTAATCTGACCTAATAACGGTCACTTATCAGCCTAAGACGAAAGCGCCATCTGGAGAGACTGTGTCTTTCGTAGCATTTTTCTGCACTGCTAGGCTGGTTGGCCCACTAACGATACGTAATGGCCCCCTTTAGAAATTGGGCTGAGGCCTCTCAGTATGGTGCTCCAACTCTCTCCGGCATCCTCGCTGTAAAGGAGAGATCCACCGGTGGTGCCGGCGAATATTTGCACGGTGCCGCCGGCCTCTTCCAGTGTCATTGCCTCCACGCTGTGAGGGAAACGGTCCTGTAACCCATTGTTCGAGAGCACTTCCCAGGTCTTCCCGCCATCACGGGAACGCGAAATACGAGCCTGCGCGGTTTCTTTCTCCCAGGAACCTGGACTTTGACGACCAGCAGAAACAATCATCATATCCGGATCGCTGGGCGTGTAGACGAGCTGGTCTGGGTAGCCACCTTCCTCGCTCCCTCGATTGAAAGGGTTTTCCCAATTCAGCCCACCATCGTCGCTGATCCAAATCCCTTGGCCACCGGTCACGTAGAGTCGACGTGGATGGGAGGGAGTGATGATGCAGCGGTGGACATCCATATAGAGACCGCCATTCAATTCTTCCCATGTCTCCCCGCTATCGCGGCTCCGCAGCAGCGCGCCTACCTCAACCGATGCATATATGGTATTGGGATTGCCTGGCTCAAAGTTGATGTGCTTTATATGGGCGATATGAGGCTCACCAGGGAAGAACCATGCCTCGCTGGTGGGAGCATCTTTCACGCCGGGCAACGCACACCAAGAGAAACCAAGGTCATCAGATGCGAACAAATTTGCGGGCTCGGTGCCTGCATACAACATGACTTTTCCGTCGACGATAGCCGTCGCGAGGCTGTAGATATCACAGTCAGTGAGCCCTTCGCTCCGCTCTTCCCACGTAACCCCTTCGTCGGCGCTGGCGAAAACACCACCCTTTCGTACACCTGCGAACCATTGCCCGCTGATGGGTTCCAGCACAATCGCGTGAACGTGCCTACCGATAAGCGTGTGTCCGGTCAATGCCCAGCCATCTTCTGTGCGATTAATGATTTTTACGCCATCAAGTGTGCCGACCAACAATCGAGTGCTGGCATGATCCGATGAAACAACTGTGTCACCACCACCGTGGGAGAGTGCAATCGTCATGAGAAAACTCCTGTGTCTCTATTAGTTGGATTATACGCATGTGAAGAAAAACCCCGGCATACGCCGAGGGCTTTTCCTGACTGATTTGAATTGGCTACATGAATTCTAGGAGAACAGAGTCACCATATTCCCCTAATGGTCCCTTACGCAATGATCATCGTGTCTTCTACGACACGCTCTTCGAGCACCTCGACAGGGTACGTCTGTTCGTACCCGCTCGGCATCTCAACCTGGTGTGTAAGCTCGATCTGCTTGTGGGTCTTGGTGGACTCGTTGATG
>CALGTL010000012.1 GCA_937901475.1 uncultured Dehalococcoidia bacterium | reverse complement strand
AGATTCTGGAATTCCCCAAAAACAACGTCTGAACCGATCCGGTTTTTCTACGAGTACTTCTAGTAACTCTGCGGGGGAATCTACGGGTACTGGTACCAGTACCGGTACCGGTCCCCAGAACTCCCAGGATCCTGGTACGACTGAAATTAACCGGAATCCTGGAGACATACCAAATCCAGAAGTTCGCGAAAGAATGCGGAATTCTGGTACGGGTACACATCGGTCAAGAGGAACGGCAAATGGAGCCGCGCCTATGCCGAATAGTACCGAACCTTCACATGCGGGCGACAATATGCCTCCCCCGAGAACTAATTCGAGAACCAATGAAGGATCTCGACCCAGAAGGGCTGCCGCGGGCGCACCTTCGGGGAACCCGTCGGGTGACGACGACTCCGATGACGACGACGGTGACGGCGGACCTCAACGAGGCGGACCTCGTAGGTCGGCGTCTCCGATACGCCGTCGGCGTCGGAGGGGAAGCGATAGTGAAGGAGAAGATGAGGGTGGTACCGCGGGTGGACAACGACCATCTAGGTCACGTTCCCCAAGACGGGACACCCAAGGCAACGATAGTGATAGTCGAAGCCGGAGTCGAAGTTCGTCGAGGTCGGGAAGACGGTCATCGTCCTCCCAACCTGCACACGATCGACTCGACTCGGCTAATGAACGACTACGACTACTTGCGGGTCTAACGGTCGAAGACTACGTTAGATGCGTTCTACAAAGTGAAACGGGAGAAGATTACTTGGACATGGCTATGAAGAATGCCCAAGCCGCTAGGGATTTGGAATCTGGAGCAAACGGGAATGTACCCCGGCCTCCGGCGGTCCGACTACCTCGCGAGTTGGAATGGCCCAAGATCGAGAACCCCTATCGACATGTGGATAGGAGAACACCTACGGAGTTCCGACGAACGCTTGAGATGCAAACAAATCATGTTGCTGCTTCTCTACGGACAAGTCACCTCTTGACCCGAGCCGTAGAGGCTAAGGTAAATCAAGCGGTGATCGCTGAGTTCGTGAATCCACTACGTGCCAACGGGACGATTTACGCCAAGGCCGCTGATATCGACTATGACGAAATATTTGTTTGGTTGAACAAGACCTATGGACCCATCGACCGGAAAAGCACATGTACAAGAAACTACTTGGACTTAAGACAGCTTCCGAACGAAGATTGTAAGCAATACGTGGGACGTCGTATGCTGCGGAAAGCAGAACTCGACCGTCTCGGTATTGAAGCTATCCTACCGGATTTGGAGCGACAATTACTCCTATCTTCGGTGGAACCTTCTTTGGCTATATGGTTGAAGACCAACACTCCGGACTTCGAGTCAACCGACCCGTCGGACTTGGCAAAGCTCATGATCATCCGGGACCAAGCTGTACGCTCGGCCCAGAAATCTCATAAGCACGGTGGACAAAACAACCGTGGAGCACCTCAACGGAATCTAAACGCTATGGTCAAACGGAAGGGACAATCAAATTCTGGACAGTTCAAGCGCAAGAATTCATTTGCACCCGCCAAAGGCAAAGGTCGTCCGCGTACACAAGCACTATACGCTATGTGGGACAACGATGACGGAAATTCGGCCAAGTCCTACTCCCAGTCTAAACGTGCAAACAAGACTGGAAGGCAGAACGGAGCTCAACTTCCATCACTGAGAGATATGAAATCCAACTACTCAGATGCTCTTTGGAACAAACGCGTGGATGAAAACGGTCGTCCAAGGAAGACGATCGATGCACAAGATCCCAAGAATCGAGCAATGCATTGCAACGATTGTTGGCCGGCTGGGTCAACCACGAAGTGGTGTCTCATGTGCCGGAAGAGCGGTCACGACCTTACCAGTTGTATCAAGCTCTCGAAGCGCTCGAAACAACAAGGGAACGGTAAAGGCAAAGGAAGAGGACAAGGTAAACACGGGAAGTCGAAAGGACGGGCCAACTCATGGTGAAATTCAGCCGCGGCGGATGTTCAACTGACGGGTAATACTACTCGTCCACCAGAATATCTTGCCATGGCTATACAACACGACTTAGAACCTCGTGAACCAAGTGGACCCGAGACGACCTTTCCTAAGCTACCCTTCTGCTCACCTGAGCCCAAATATTGTGGCACCTTTCCTGAGCCAACCGCTAAGGCGACAAGATGTGGATGGACGACGACGTGCATCACTACTTGTTACCGATTCCTTAGAAGGGCACTACTATGCCGTTCAAAGGGAAACAAAACACTGGCTCCGACGAAGAACGTCGATGCCAAGAAGAATGACACACGAACGTGTGCCAACATGAATTGTGAACGACATGCTCTAGACGAGAAGTGTTCCAAATATCCGGATACATTCAAACGCTGTTGCAGCCAAGAATGTTACCAACATGCTAAGCTCAACGGAACTCTGGAGAGTCCGACCAAGCTCACAGTATGGCCGGTGATACCTGGACACGATCCGTTACCAAAGATCAAGTTGAAGGTGATAGGAAACGACTCCAACATCAACCAACAACCTGAGGAAACGGCGGTACTATGCATGTACATGGTACAAAATACCGTGACACTACCTGAGAGGCTGGCGCCGATACCTGCGAGTATACCTGTTCCTACGGTACGACTATGTGCTATCGGGCAAGTTAAACCCGGACTACGATGGCTTTGTACTTTACCAAGCACAAGGCGACCTCAACGAAGCACTAGCAACAAGTACAAGACAATTTATGAACCTGCTGAGATGAATTTATCAGACACGGAGTTCGACGCCGAAGACGCGGACATGGCGCCAGATACGCTGGCACCCAAATTCAACAAACCTGTATCGAAGAGAGTCCCAGACAACTTCCACACAGATTTACGAGAACTTGTTGGAGATATTCCAAAATCTACTCCGGCGAAAGAACTCGTTCCTGGAAACAAGACTTCAGAGCCAATCACTCGAAGCAAGGCTTCAGGAGTAAACAAGCTACCTATAGGTGAGGACAAAGCTGCGGGGGGGGTTCAACGAAGATCGAAACCTCCTCAGCGTAATACTTCGTCATGTACATCACCTAAGCTATCTGCCGACCACGACGTAATGAACGAGACAAAACAATTCATCATACGTGTGGCCGTCGGCAAACCGAAACAAGCTAGTCTCCGATGCAAAGCAATGATCGACACCGGAGCAAGCTGCAGTTTCATTTCCAAGGACATGATTGGAAAATTGGGAGAGGTTGACATGGTTCCCATGCCCCTCACAGTTTTACTCGGGGACGGATCCCAAAGTAATACTACCCATAGGGCGGTACTGGACATAGTACTGCAAAACGAGACACTACCGGTACAAGTGGCGATCATGGATACGCTACCTTGTTCTATCGGTATGATCCTCGGCAACGACTGGATCAGCAAACACAAACTTACGCTGATACCACATCGACTTGAGATTAGATTTACTAATGCTCAACAAAAGGAAATGATTGTACATGGTTTGTCCACCATCGTACACCAAAACACAATGCCCAAGAACGAAGGCATTGACAACGACTACGACTATTTGCTAAACACAATGGTGAATATGGGCGGTGACATCGATACACCACCAACAGAGGTACATTTTCTCAGCGCAGAACATCTTCGCAAGAAAATTACACAACAGCGGAATAAGTCCGACAAGAAATGGCGTGGAGCTAAAGGAAACAGCACACGACCCATCGATCGGGAATTTTCTGACATCGACTATGATTCAGAGACCATGTTTGTACTCAGTTTGGGAGACTTGACGAATCTAACGGTCCACGGGGATGGGAATGAAAATTCGCCAACCTCGGAGGATCGGATCATGACTAGTCCGACCCCAAAAACTGATGGCTCACAAGCCACACATTCGAATTTCAATGTTCAAGTATCTGATCGCGGCAAATGGCCATCGTGCCGCCCGGCGATACCCCAGCTAACTGTACCAACGCTAGCTTCGGCTAGTGTGTTGGACGAGACTGGTATTGTACCTGCGCTGGGTAAAACCAGTGTGCAGGACAATATTGACACTGACAATTCTACATCAATAAGTCATCAACCATCTGATCGCGGCATATTGCCATCGAGCAGCCCGGCGGTGCGGATTGACGATGTAATGGACGAAAATTATAGTGAAATCGATGAGGAGTTAGCCACATTGACGGAGGATGTGAGTGTTCTCACAACTCCGGTCAAGGGTAAAAGGACCCGGCCTTCCAGCCGACGTGGCCAAACTCAGACTTCAGTACACAATACTGCAGTAAAGAAGCGCAGACATAACAAGCACAAACCCAACAACGCGGAAAAATTTAAAACGACAAGCTCTGGAACGGGTTATGCTACACTATGCGCTACAAGCAAAAAGAAGTTGGAGGAATATAAAAACAAGAAATTGGAACCGATGGAACAAGAAAAAGCAAACGAACATATGAAGATCTTCGAAGATGCAAAAACTAAAACACTTCCTGAAGAACTTATAAACGCGACGGACCCACAATTCAAACATTGGGTCGACAACGTTCTCAAGGACAACAAACGCTTTCCTTGCATCAATCCAATGACAAAATTTCGGACTCTTGAGACCGAACCTCTAAAAATTGAAGACAGAGACGACGTGGTTGGCCCTCCGCCAAGACGAACTTACAGAGTCCCACAAGCTCTACAAGGACAATTAAAACTTTTTTGCGACGAAATGGTAAGCCAAGGCTGGATACAACCTTCCAAATCGGAATGGTGTTCCCCAGTTCTTATATTGAAGAAGCCGAACGGTGGCTGGAGATTCTTAGTCGATTTACGCGGCGTAAACGCACGAACCAAACCAATATCGTACTACATGCCCGACATGCACGAATGCTGGCAACGATTACGGAATGCCAAAATCTTAAGTACCTGCGATCTGGATCGAGGATACTGGCAATTGAATCTGGACAAAGAATCGCGAATGAAAACAGCATTTGCAACACCATACGGAAACTTCGAGTACAAGGTTGTTCCAATGGGCTTGATATCAAGTGCCCATTATTTTCAACAGGCTTTGGAAGGAATTATGCGAAATCACGGCATTCTATATGAAAGATTGGCCTATGATGCGCAGGAGTTCGATAGCAAAGACGACGCTGGTGAGAAAGTTCGTGGGTTTGTGTCCATCTTTCTAGATGACATTATTCTGTGGTCGAAAGACCCAGAAACCCACAAGAAAAACTTACTGCGTTTATTCGAAGTGCTATCGAAAGAGAAGCTGAGCCTCAACATGAACAAGTGCTACTTTTTTGCCAGATACGTCAAATATCTTGGTATCATAGTAGGACAAGGACAAATGTTCATGAATACGGAGTCAGTGAGATCGATTATCAACATGCCTGAACCCAGTGACTCACAAGCGAATATTCGTATTTTCTTGGGAATGACTGGATTCTACCGAAAATGGATTGATAATTATGCTACGATGGCGTTGCCATTGACGAAATTGCTGAAAAAGGACACTAAATTACCTGAAGCATGGGATGCATCTGCATCACAAAGCGTCAGGGAATTGAAGATGGCTATAACGAAATATCCAGTGTTACGGCAGTTCGACCCGATGAGACGAATTTATATTTGCACGGATGCATCGGGTATAGCGGTAGGAGGAGTGCTCTTCCAATACTACGGAGATCGGCCATGTGCAATTGCATATTGCAGCCGACGGCTAAACGATGCCGAGAAAAACTACTCCGTACAAGAGCAAGAATGCCTCGGAGTCAAATTTACGATTGACAAATTCCGACACTTCCTACTGGCCACACCCTTCGTTATCAAGTGTCTTTCGGACCACCACAGTCTACAATTCCTAAAGAAAGGAAAAGAGACTGGTGGACGTATCGCAAGATGGGCGTTGGCCCTCAGCGAGTACGAATACGAAATTCACTACATACCAGGGACGAAAAATGTGGTAGGTGATGCTTTGTCACGTTTAATTGAAGCAGAAGGGCACAAGACGGCGACACAAACCATGCGCAAGAGTGAGAATCTTGTAAGCATGCATGTGGAGACCCAACAAACCCTAGCTACAATACGAGACATCGACGATATCACCCACGGAACTACGAACGATCACGATACTTTACATTATTCTGACGCTAACATCACCTTCGACGAATTCTTATTCGAAAGGCATCCGACGGCAACAGAAACACTGATGTTCTACAGAGCAACACCAGCTGAGATAACGATACCAATCAATCCAGCAAACTACATGGAATGCCCTGATTTTGCAACATTATACAAAACCATCGGAGATGAACTACGACAGAAACACGACAAGAATCCAGAAGCCAAAACGGCAAAGGAATTCTACACTTGGGACGTGCCAAACAAACTACACGCCAAGATTTCAGAAATGTTGAAAGTACAAGAGGACAGTAAACGCAAGAAGACGAAACTGCCCAAAAACTCACGACGGGTTTGCAATACTTTCAGTAATGCAAACGCCTGGATGAGAAATGACACATATCATATCTACAAAGGACTACTATACAAGGTTTCGAGTATGGGCGAAGATCTACTATGCGTTCCAGACGACACAATAACAACTGGACGTATGACAACAAGAAAGAAGATCATCGCCGAAACACACGACGGAATAACAAGTATACACCTTGGAGAAAATCGAACTTACTACGAAATACGCAGACGCGTATTTTGGCCAGGTATTGCAAAACATGTGCATGACTATATCCGCACATGTCATGCTTGCCAACGCAACAAGATCGACAGACAATCACCACAAGGGATGCTGAACAGTTTACAACAACCCACAAGAAGCGGTACTCACTACTCAATGGACTTTGTGACTCACTTACCAATGTCATCGAGACATGAGTACACGGCGATCATGGTGGTAGTTGACAGATTTTCAAAACGATTATGGACTATTCCAACATGGGATATAGCCAACGCAAGACTTACTGCGGAATTGTTT
Organism: uncultured Dehalococcoidia bacterium; assembly: GCA_937901475.1. Lineage (GTDB taxonomy): Bacteria > Chloroflexota > Dehalococcoidia > Lucifugimonadales > Australimonadaceae > CALGTL01. The sequence continues at coordinate 1,061 of CALGTL010000012.1, read as the reverse complement.
ATGAAACACATCATCTACGAAAACGGGATATGCATCGAAATCGTATCAGACAGAGATTCAAAGTTTACTTCCAAGATGTGGCAAGACTTTCACGCTGCACTCGGAATAACTTTAAGCCTATCTTCGTCAAGACATCAAAGCACTGACGGACAAACGGAAAGAGCAATTGCACATATTGAAGAACTGATGAGAATGAACATCAACTACAAGCAAAGCAATTGGGTTTCTCTACTACCGAAGATACAATTCACGATAAACACGGCAATAGCAAAGGCTACCGGAGTGTCACCATACTATGCGGAAAGAGGACGACATCCTCTGACAAAATTAGATATGGACAACATCCTACGATCGAGAAAAACCGAAGTTCCACCTTCAATAGACGAGTTCGTGGCTGGAATTGCGAACATAGAACACGAAGTACAAGAGAGACTGGTATTGACACGAGAATGGCAACAACGAGGCGACAAAAAGAGACGCATCGTGGGGAATCTTTCCCCAGGCAAATTTGCATACTTATCGACCGAAGGAATCACACTTCCTTGGGATAAGCACAGAACGATCAAGAAACTACGCCAAGAATTTTACGGCCCGTTTAAGATCCTTCGCCAACTCGGACCAGTGTCCTTCGAACTTAAGCTTCCTCCACAATCCCACATACATCCGGTATTTCACGCTCACCTACTGAAAGCTACTGATGAACCCGGATTTGCCATGGGTAAGGCGTCGTCCTTACCTAATGCAGCAGATTCCGACGAGTACACAGTGGAATCATTGGTCGATGTCCGTGGAACCAAAGGGAAAGAACGATATCTAGTGAAGTGGTCTGGCTACCCGTACGAGGAATGTACGTGGGAACCAAAGGCCAACCTCACAAACTGCCAGAAAATATTGCAGAGATTCCACCGCAAACGAAATGACGACGCTCAAAATGATCTGTTCACTTAATGGGATCAGTTCTCCCAGGGATCAGTTTTCCCATGTGAACAGACACTGTTCACACCAGGGATCAGTTTTCCCACAACGTGAGATACTCACGACGTGAACAGGTACTGTTCACA
>CALGTL010000011.1 GCA_937901475.1 uncultured Dehalococcoidia bacterium | reverse complement strand
CCGATGCTCTGACTTTTTCAGGATCGGCGCCTTCGAGGATTGCACGATGGGATAAATTCACCCTACCCATACGGTCAACTTCAATCACCATGACTTCAAGCTCATCACCCATCTTGACGACTTCCTCTACACTACCTACTCGTGTCGTAGAGAGTTCGCTGATGTGCACAAGTCCTTCCTTGCCGGGAAGCATTTCAACGAACGCTCCGAAGTTCATAAGCCGCGTCACCTTGCCGGTGTAGCGCTGGCCAACCTCAACATCCTTCGTTAAGCCCTCTACCATTCTGATTGCAGCAGCAGCAGATTCAGAGTCAGACGAGCCGATTGTTACCGTGCCGTCATTGTCAATGTCTACCGTCGCTCCCGTAGCTTCAACGATGCTACGAATAGTCTTACCACCAGGCCCAATCACCGCCCCAATCTTATCCACTGGAATCTGCACGCGAGTCATACGCGGTGCATGCTCGTTGAGTTCAGGTCGTGGCTCTGCAATGGTCTCAAGCATGTGCTCCAAGATGTGCAAGCGGCCTTCTTTTGCTTGTGCGAGAGCAGTTCGAAACACATCCATGCTAATGCCCGAAGCCTTGATATCCATCTGGAGAGCGGTAATGCCTTCTGCTGTTCCCGCGACCTTGAAGTCCATGTCGCCCATGAAATCTTCAACACCTTGAATGTCTGTGAGCACCTGGAAGTTGCCCTCGGAGTCAGTCATTAAGCCCATGGCCACGCCGGACACCGGCGCCTTGATTGGAACGCCTGCGTCCATCAGGGACATAGTGCTACCGCAAACACTTCCCATTGACGTGCTTCCGTTCGAGCTCAGAGCCTCTGACACCAAACGGAAAGCGTAAGGGAACTCTGATTCGTCTGGGATTACCGGGGCAAGCGCCCTCTCCGCTAGCGCGCCATGGCCGATCTCACGGCGGCCTGTACCCATGCGACGGGCTTCACCAGTCGAATAAGGAGGGAAATTATAATGATGAATATACCGCTTAGTGTCCTCGGGGCTCAGGCCGTCGAGTTTTTGCTCTAGCGCCCTAGGGCCAAGGGTAGCCACTGTAAGAATCTGTGTCTCACCGCGTTGAAATAAGGCGGAGCCATGGGCCCTCGGCAGAAGCCCAACTTGGCTAGACAAATCTCTCACTTCAGTGAGGCTGCGACCATCGGGTCGTTTCTTCTCGTAAAGGATCTTAGAACGAACAACTTTCTTCAGAACATCGTCGAACGCTTTAGCAACAACGGGGCGGCCCCATTCTTCGCCCAGCTCTTCAAACGCTTGGTTTTCGACTGATTTAATCTCATCGTTGCGTTCACCGCGGCCTTCGCCGCGGTCCACCACGCCTTCGAGGCGTGTTTTCGCAATCGCCTCGACCTTTGCCAACAAGTCGGCATCCGTGGCCTCTGCCACTTTGACCTCAACCTTGGCCTTACCGATTTCAGCAATCAATTTATCCTGAAGTTCGATAATCTTGACATTGGTCTCTTGTCCCTTTTGAAGGGCCTCTAGGATTACGTCTTCTGAGACTTCTTTTGCACCTGACTCAATCATAATAATCGCGTCACGAGCACCAGCAATCGTCAGGTCCAATTGGGAGCGCGTCAGCTCTTCAAATGTGGGGTTTACTACAAGCTCCCCGTCGATGTAGCCCATGCGAGTTGCCGCTACAGGGCCGTTGAAAGGAATCTGCGATATTGATAACGCAGCAGACGCACCGATAATCGTCATAATATCTGGCTGGTTCACGTGGTCTACTGAAAGAATTGTAGAAATCACCTGCACTTCGTTGCGCATCCCCTTAGGGAAACGTGGGCGGAGTGGGCGATCTGTGAGGCGTGCTGCAAGGGTCGCTTCAGTAGTGGGTCGGCCTTCACGCCGGAAAAAACTTCCAGGGATGCGACCAACAGCGTAGAGGCGTTCTTCATACTCAATAGTGAGCGGGAAGAAGTCCATTCCTTCTCTAACTCCACCCATAACAGCTGTAACGAGAACCATAGTGTCCCCGTAGCGAATCACGGCAGCGCCGTGGGCCTGGGGGGCAAGTAACCCTGTCTCGATAGACAGGGTTCGTCCACCGATTTCTATCTCATGCTTTGTGGGCATATCAAACTGCTCCTCTTCTTTTCCATGACGGTAAGGAGAAGCTGGCACGTTCGATGCTAAGAGCTTCCGGGAATAGCAAAGTAGCACTCCTTTTGGGAAGGGGCGCTACTACATGTTTACTACCTGCGGAGGCCGAGCCTAGTGATCACCGTACGGTAGCGTGCCACGTCTTCGCTAGCTAAGTAACGAAGCAGGCGACGCCTCTGGCCTACCAGCTTCAACAGACCTCTGCGTGTCGCATGGTCTTTGTGATTGCTGCGGAGGTGATCAGTGAGCCCGCGGATACGTTCTGACAGGAGAGCCACCTGTACTTCAGTAGAGCCAGTATCATCTGGCTTTATCTGGTACTCTCCAATTATTCGCTGCTTGGTCGCGGTGTCTAGCATTCTTCTCTTTTCGCGGCCTACTCTGTTCTTCCGCTCTCTCTTATTTCAAAGGCAAGTATACACATCTCAATGAAATCAGTGAAGTTATATTCTGACTATCAGGCACGATTTAAGTCGTATTTGCCGACAACCCGAGGTAAATCATGTTAACAATAGGTTCTATAGCCCCCGATTTCACAGGCCTGCTTGACGATGGGTCGACGTTCAAGTTGTCAGAATGGAACGGGCTTAAGCATGTTGTTCTTTATTTTTACCTCAAAGACTTCACCAAAGGGTGAACTATTGAATCGAGTGGCTTCCGTGATGTAAATGAAGCCATAGAGTCCCTTGATGGCATGATTATTGGGGTCAGTGCAGACTCAGTCGATAGTCACCGCCGCTTCCGCGAGTCTCTCAGTCTGCCGTATCCACTGCTGTCTGATTCCTCCAAGGACGTGAGTCGGCTCTATAATGTCAACCGCCGTCTACCTCTGCTCCCAGGAAAGCGCGTTACTTACATCGTCAACAAAGCAGGGTTGATTTCTGGCGTTTACCATCACGAGGTTGCATTCGGTGAGCACAAAGATGACGTTCTCAATGGGCTTCGCGCTCTTGAATGATTAGTCTGAGGTAAATAATCACCACGGCCTCTCACGTAATTGTCCGTTTTCTTCAATTGAAGGGAACCGCAACAGTAGACCAAACGTCTAACGTCTATTGTTATGGCGTCCGAACTTTCGATTTCTCGCAGGGATACAAGCTGGCATGAAACTCCGATTACTGCTTCTTACCACCGTCGTGATTGCCGCTGCCGCTGCATGTGTAAACGACTCCACGCCAACGCTGGACTCATCTCTTGAATCAGCCGTCCAGCATGGCAAGCCTTTCAATCTCCACTTGGCTAATTCAGTAGTCGTGTTTGCGAATGGCCAATCTTACAGGCTGGATTTCACCAAGGTCGTAGGAGATTCTCGGTGCGCTGTAGGGGAAGATTGCCTTCGCCCTAATGCAGTTATTCTTGAAGTTAGCCTTGCAAATCTGAGTACTAGTGATGAAGCAACCGTGCACACACTGTTTTTCGATTCGGGGTTATCCGAGGGCATCGTGGGTCCTTTCACCGTTCAAATACTGGGAATTGCCCCTACCATCGAAAAAATGTCATCCTCCGATGATTACGTGATCACTCTCACTGCCAATATCACCCCAGTGGGCAATAGCCTTGATGTGAAAATGACCTCAACCAGTACAAACGTGAATGTCGGCGATTTGGTGACTTACACTGCCAGTGCCGTGGACGCAGGCAGTGTCCAGTACTCCTTAATGCTCGAAAGCATTGTAGTGGGCGTACTGCGACAGGACGGCACGTTGGTTCGAGGAAGTCAAACCCCTGTCATAGAGTTGATAGAGTGGGCCGCAGGGCCTAGCGAAGCCTCTTGGACTATCAGGCCCTTGTACGCAGGCTCGTTTCGCATACAGGTTGCAGTCACCGGCGAAGTTCTCGTTGGGGATAAGGGCGAATTCTCATTCGTACAAGGCGCGGAAGAATTGCCTCTACACATCGAATAGGAGCGATGTGGAATACGTCAATCTTTGTAATACCTCTTCCGAGTGCACTATATCGCCGTTGATTCGACTGTATTTTTAAATTCGTTACTCGCACACCAATCGACTTCATGTAGGTTCATGGCGACCTGAGTTCCTTTTTGTATGTAAGTCTGACCTATTTCTAATGCTTGAATGACAGATGGTTGGATTAAGTCATCAAAGATGCCTGAATCAATCTTCGCGTTGCGCGCCTCCAATCGTTGGCGTAAAGTGCGGCCCATCTTCAGGGAAGGCGTTACTCATGAAAATTATTCGCGTAGAAGCCACCACACACAATGTCGCAGTCCCGGTCCCTTTGTTAGATGCACCGGTCATGCGGCCGCTAGTGTTTTGCGCGGTGGAAACCGATGAAGGGATCACCGGTTACGGGATATCCGGCCCCATCCAGCGCCACGCAGTGCGTGAGCTTATCAATCGAGAAATCGCTCCTCGTGTCCTCGGAGCTGATCCATTCGAGACTGAGCGCATCTGGCAAGATTTGTACGTCGAACTCAACCCCCGCTCACAAACTGGCGCATGGAGTTCCGCGGTCAGTGCTCTTGATATTGCTCTCTGGGATATCAAGGGGAAAAAGACAGACCAACCTGTTTGGCGATTGCTTGGCGGAGCACAGAAGACGGTTCCGGCTTACATCACATTCGGATTACCTGAATACTCGGTAGAGCAACTTGTTGAGGTCGCCAAGTCCTTCGTAGCCCAAGGGGAAGACAAGCTTAAGATGGTCGTGGGCGTCGCCGGAAACCATCAAGGAGTTATCGAAGACTCATTACGGGTACATGCCGTTCGAGACGCCATCGGCCCGAATGTACAACTTTCTATCGACGCCAATTATATGTTTCAGTTCAACAACGCACTCAAGCTCGCGAAGCTTGTGGAGGAGTGTGATATCGAATGGTTCGAGGAGCCAATTTGGGGAAACGACGCCCCCATGCTTCACGACTTACGCATGCGTACGACGATTCCCATCTCCGCAGGGCAAAACGAAGGGCACAAGTTTAGGACCAGAGAACTTCTCGTCCATAATTCCGTCGACATTTTGCAACCGAATGTCGTCTACTGCGGGGGGTATACGGAAAGTGCAAAAATTGCGGCGATGGCGCAGGCATTCAACTTACCCATCGCCAACGGTGGCGGTTGGCCGCACCACAATATGCACCTACAAGCCGCCATGGCCAATGGATGGAGGGTGGAATATCACTACGTTATGTGGAAGGTCGGCGACGCGCTATTCGACGGAACCATCGGCCCTGATAAAGGTACTGTTACATTGTCTGAGCGCCCTGGTCTAGGGCTTGAACCCAAATGGGACGCTCTCAAAGAGTACCAAGAGTGAGTATTTTCTATGAAAAAAACGGGGGCCTCATATGAGGCCCTCGTTTTTTTAGCACCGGTTGTGCGTGTTCTAAATAGCTGACGTTCCGTTATCACCAGTTCGAACGCGCACTGCGTCTTCAACATGCGAGATAAATATCTTGCCGTCTCCAATATCGCCTTCGCCAGCGCCCTTAGCCGCAGCTACTATAGCTGACACAATGGCATCTTTCTGGTCTTCATTGATTACAGTCCTAATCAATGTCTTAGGCACGGTAGAGCGCGTTGCCATCTGGCCACCACGTCCCACGAACACCTCAACTCCGTGCTGTCGTCCTTGGCCGGTTATGTTGTAGTAGTAAAACCCTGGGCATCCTGCCTCTACTAGCGCCGCCGTCACTTGACTCACGCGCTCGGGCCTTACGATTGCTTCAATGCTGATCATTTTCGATCCCTTTCCTGCCCCCCCGATTAATCGGGGAAAGCTGATTGAAACTAAGCCTCAATGACTTTAGTCGGCTCCATCCGTAACGAATGCCCTCTCACCATGTTGGCTAATGTCCAGACCTTGATCTTCATCAGTCTCCGAAACCCGCAAGCCGAGCCCGGGAATCAAGTCAAGCAACTTAAGAATCCCCAACGAAACGATTCCCGAATACAGAAGCGTTGCTCCCACCGCAATAATCTGCGTCAGCATTTGATCGACGTTGCCATTCTCGATCAATCCACTCGTGCCGCCAATCGCAGCAACCGCGAAGATGCCAGTGGCGAGCGCGCCCCAGATACCGCCAATTCCGTGGACCGCAAACACATCCAGCGCGTCATCGAGGCCAATCTTCGGGCGCATCTGCACTGCTAAGTAGCAAAGGAGTCCTGCGCCCAACCCAATAGCAAGTGCGCCCATCACGCCGACGAATCCAGCTGCAGGAGTGATAGCAACGAGCCCTCCTACCGCACCGGTCGCAACTCCTGCCGCACTCATTTTCTTGTACTGAAACTGCGAGATGAGACCCCACGTTAGCGCGGCTGTTCCGGCTGCGACGTTGGTCACCAAGAACGCATTCACAGCCCGTCCATCGGCCGCGTATCCAGAACCTGCATTGAAGCCAAACCATCCGAACCAGAGGATTCCTGCTCCCAACACCACGTACGGTACGTTGCTGGGCTCAAGCCCTGGATTGCGGCGCTTACCGAGCATCACTGCTGCCGCCACGGCAGCGACTGCCGCGTTGATATGCACTACAGTTCCACCAGCAAAATCGAGTGCGCCATTGCCACCACTGAGGTCACCGATCCATCCGCCGTACCACACCCAATGAGCTATGGGTGCGTACACAAGCGTCAGCCAGAGAACTAAGAAGACCAAATATGTAGTGAATTTGAATCGCTCTACAATCGCGCCAGTAATCAATGCTGGCGTAATAATCGCAAACATGCCTTGGAAGATAACGTCAATCATGGCGTCGGGATTGGCAATACCGTCAATGCCACTCAGGCCCAAGTAGCCGAAGCCTCCTATGAAGGCTTGCGCCCCACCTCCGTCGCTAGCGACGAGGCTGTACCCCCAGAGCACCCAAACCACGCTCGCCACGGCCATAGCCATGAAACTGTACATAATAGTATTCACGATGTTGCGACCGCGGACGAGGCCTCCATAGAAAAAAGCCAACCCCGGCGTCATCAACAGCACAAGCGCTGATGCCATGAGCATCCATGCTATGTTTCCTGTTTCCATACCCTTACTCCTTCCGTCCAGTGAGATCCGACGGGGGTTATCTTCGCTCGCACGTTTTTCATTCGTGTTTCGCAAACGTTACGAACGTGTTACGTACATAAACATCTGGTGGCAACATCACTTCGGGTACCAGGGCTCTAGCAGGTCTTGTACTAGGGCGGTAGACTGCCAACTGCCTCATGCTTGACGTATTCCTCACTGTCATCCTCCCCACTTTCTTGGTCGCAGCTCTTGGTGCTGGCCTCCAGCGCTGGAAGGCCTTGGGCGTTGGTGCGCTCGGGCCCGTCGCCATGTACCTCCTCAGCCCTGCGCTCGTGTTTAATGGACTCCTAACGACGGAGCTTCCCGCAGCCATTTCCCTAAGGGTTGTGGCCTCTGCATTCCTAGCGATGATACTCATCCTCGGCCTTGCCGCGCTCTTATCTGCTCTCGCACGCCAACCGCGCTCATTGCAAAGCGGGTTCACTCTCGCAACAGGATTTTCGAACTCTGGAAACATGGGCATCCCTATTTCATTTCTCGCGTTTGGAGATGATGGATTAGCAGTCGCTATCATCATATTCATCGTCCAAGGATCACTTAGCTGGCCCTTAGGTATTTACGTGGCCGCACGAGGCCGCGCCCACGGCCTCACGCCACTGAAGGCAGCGTTGAAAGTGCCCACGCTTTATGCACTTCCCGTAGCCTTAATCATTCGTGCCACAGAATGGGATATGCCGCTGACTTTCTCACGCCCGATTGAAATGCTTGCGGAGGCCACCATCCCTGTCATGCTGATCGTGCTAGGGTTTCAACTCAGCGAAGGCATTGACTGGGCTCGTTGGCGAAGTCTCGTATCTTCGGGGTTCATACGCCTAGTTGCCAGTGCTGGCGTTGCCTATTTAGTCACCGTGTTGATTGGCCTTGAAGGCGTCGCCCAGCAGACTGTCATCATCGTTGCAGCGATGCCTACTGCCGTTTTTACGACGATTCTTGCAACCGAATTCGACGCTGAATCCAAGTTCGTAACCAGCGCTGTTGTAATGAGCACCTTAGTGAGCATAGGCACATTAACTGTCCTAATCACGCTCTTGCGTAACTTGCTTGGGTAGCCAATGAGCACCTCATCTGACGCGCAAGAACAGCTACTCCCTTTGTTGCTCCGCCCATTCGCATCACTAGCATTCCGTGACTACCGTTTACTATGGTTGAGTCAAGCGGGCTCAGCCTCTGCGATGTGGACAGAGCAAGTCACTCGCAATTGGCTCACCTATCAACTCACTGGGTCCGCCTTACAGCTCGGCCTAGTGAACCTAATTCAAGCGCTTCCGATAGTGGTGCTGGGCCTTTGGGGAGGTGTACTGACAGACCGGTTAGACAAGCGTCGACTGTTGTTAGCTATTCAAGTCTGGAACATGACCTTGTATGCAGTTATGGCCTGGATCGTGCTCTCTGGTAATCTCCAGCTTTGGCACTTGTATGCTAGT
>CALGTL010000010.1 GCA_937901475.1 uncultured Dehalococcoidia bacterium | reverse complement strand
CCGTGAAGCTTCCTCACCGTGCCTTGCCTGCCTTGGACGTACCGTGGCGTGCGGCAGTGCCCTTCCGGTTCCTCAGATGAGACGCGGACACGATCGCCGGGTCCGTATTTAGGTAGCGTGGCTCCGTTCATTGGGACGCTCCCCAGCGCTCTTCGAGCTCCGCGGCTTTCTGGTCGATCTCTTCCTTCGTCAGTATCCCTTCGTCCACGAGGCGCGTCTCCATGCCGACCAGCCGTCGCTCCCAATAGGCCATTGACCCGTATTGCTCGGCGGGGATGCTCTCAATGCCACGCCGGGAGACGTCAGTGGACATGAACCTGCCGGGCGGAAGCACCCTGCCGAGTGCAGCCAGGCGTCGCTCCCAATCCATCGCAGGATGCTCGCTCTGGTCAATAGATTCGTCGGTTTCCCAACCGCCGCGATCGTGCGGTTTATCCATGTGTTCTCCTTCGCGTGCCCGAATCCGGAGGGGGACGCCAACGGCATTGTGCCTTGTCCGAACTATACTCCACCATCGTTTCGTGCCACGAAAGCCAATAACGCGAGACTCTTTTTCATGCTTTGAGCATACGCCCACAGACCCAAACGTCACAGCCTTAAGGAATCGCGAGTGGGGTCACCTAATAAATAATAAGGGGGGCCGAGGCCAACCGGCGGGTGGCTTTACACCTGAAATGAAGGGAGGGAAAACAAAATGGAGGTACAAATGGAGGTACAGCAGCCCGATGCCGGGGCAAGCGAAAGAAGCCCGAAAGGCGTGGAGCAGTCTACGAAGAGGAGGAAGGATGGTGACCCGAGAGGGACTTGAACCCACAACAAGCTGATTAAGAGTCAGCTGCTCTGCCAATTGAGCTATCGGGCCACATTGGTGACATTTTAGCGCACAAGCCGCGAGGTGGGCAACGGCTTCATCACCTAGCAAACACCGTTGACAGCACGCCGGACCGGTGCCAGACTCGCCAAGTCTCATCCCCAAATTTGCCACCAAAACCAGGAGCGGTGCATGGAGCGTAGCTCAAGCGCGTCGTCTGAAACTGCCGTCCCAAACGTGATTCCCTCTGGATGGGCTGGAACATTCCATTCGCTAAGCTACCGCAACTACAGGCTTCTCTGGGTCACTTCTCTCATGGTCTCAGGTGGAGTCTGGCTCCAGCAGGTCAGCTTAGGCTGGCTGGCTTACCAAATGACCGAGTCCCCATTACAGGTCGGTAGCATATTAGGTGTGCGCTCTGCCCCGTTGATTCTCGCTCCGTTCACAGGAGTTCTGGTCGACAGATTTGATCGCCGCATAATGCTTATCGTCGCTCAAGTGCTGGTGACAATTCTGGTGTTTAGTTTTTCGTTGCTTCTCTACTTAGGCATTGAACAGGTCTGGCATCTCTACGTCTTCGCACTGGTATTCGGGCTTATCTGGGCCGTCAACAACCCTGTTCGCCAGACGCTCGTTGCTAACTCCGTCCCTCGCGAAGCTTTGATGAATGCCACTGCTCTCAGTGCAGTGGCGTTCAACTCTATGCGCACCATAGGGCCTAGCATCGGCGGGCTCCTTATCGTCTTGGTGGGGCCTGCGTTGAATTTCTTTATCCAAGGTGTCCTTTTCCTCGGGGTGATCCTAATCCTAATTCCCTATCGCGCTGAGTACGGAACAAGCAACTCTTCCGCAAACAGGGAAACATCCGTCCTCCGAAACCTCATAGAGGGTTTCAAGTACGTCCTGGGGCACCGCCCCACTCTACTGGTAGTGCTGATGTCCTTCGTCGTCACCATTACACTGCTTGGTGCGGTATTCAACATGCTTCCAGTATTCGTGCCCGAAGTTCTTGGGAGTCAGCGAAGCGATGACCTCGGCTTGCTGATGACAGCTCTCGGTGCGGGTGGAGTGGTAGGTACCATTATCATGGCTCGGTTTTCCCAATTCCGGCACAAAGGGATTCAATCGCTCGTATCATTCGCGGGTGCAGCGATTTCGGTGATAATTCTCTCGCAAGTGAGCGCGTTCTGGGCTGCCGCAGCAATTTTGGCCTTGTATCAAGTGTTCGCTCAAGGCGTACTCACAACCAATATGACCATGGTTCAAAGCATGACTCCAGATCATCTACGAGGCAGGGTCGTGGGGGTTTATCAGATGGAAATCGGCCTAATGCCCATAGGCGGAGTCGTCGCTGGCGCCATCGCTACCCACTGGGGAGTAGGTACTGCCTTTTTGATTGGTGGCATCGTCGGCCTTATCGTGGTGACACTAATCGCTGCGTTCTCGCCCAGCATTCGTCGCCTGCAGATGTAGAGAGGATTAGCTGACCGCAGCAAGCAATTCGCTCGTCACCTCAACTGCATCGTGCACTGTCGCAGGAGTAATGTGGCAACGTCTAGTTGTGAGTCCAGGCCAGAACCTCTCCAGCCGGTCCGTTCGTCTCTTAGTCTCAGATAGATCTATCGTTGAGCAACGGGGTGGTCATGATGATGCATTCTCCTATCACCTTCTCGTCACCTTGGTCGCATGTGAGCGGTTAGTGATTCCCTGGCTTGCGCCAGCGCTCCCGCAACCGTCGGTGGTGGCTCCAAAATCGCTGTCAGCTCTGCCATTTCTACTGCGCTTAAGCGCAGCTCGGCAGACCTCGCATTTAGTGTTACCTGCTCTGGGTGCGATGCACCAGCTATAACCGAGCTCACTACGGGGTTCGCCAGCAGCCAAGCAAATGCGACATCAGTCATGGCATATCCCGTACGGTCACAGAATGCGGCAATGCCATCCAGATAATCAAAGTATCCGTCTGTCAGCCAGCGCTTTCCCTGATTAGGTGCCAGCGCCAGTCGAGTCCCTTCCGGTGCATCCACGCCGCGCTTGTACTTGCCCGTCAGGAACCCGCCGGCCAGCGGGTAAAACGGTGTCATCCCCACTCCATACCGTTCGCAGAACGGGACCAGCTCTGTCTCCACTGCCCGTTTGAGCATGTTGTACTCGGGCTCAATGCAGATGAAATGCTCTAATTGTTTAGTCTTAGAAACCCACGCCGCTTCAGTCATCTCCCATGCCGCAAAGTTCGACGTCCCTAGATAACGAACCTTACCTTGTCGGACAAAATCATCGAGCACATGGAGCGTCTCTTCGATGGGCGTTCGGGGGTCAGGGCGATGCACCATTAGCACATCCAAATGCTCTCTACCTAGTGCTCGCAAGCTGGCCTCCAGCTGTTGGGTCAGATGTGTTCGGCCAGCTCCCGCCGTATTGGGCCCTTCTCCCATGCTAGAGCCAATCTTGCTCATAATCAGCATTCGATCCTGTCGGCCCTTGAGTGCCTCTCCGATGAACCCCTCAGACACGTGGGGACCGCCATAATCGTTCGAGGTATCCAGGAAATTCACGCCGGCATCCATAGCTTCATGAACTATCTGCGAGGCTATTTTCGCATCAGGCAGGCGTCGGCCGAAATTGTTAGTGCCCAGTCCGAGTGCAGACACGTCGAGTCCAGAATGACCAAGGCGTCGATATTCCATTCCTGTCTCCTTTGTCGAGCTCAGCGTTAGGCACTCGATCAAAAAGCCTAGTGATTTATGGCTTCTTAGAGCCAGGGACTTTGTCATTGCGAATCAGGTTACGAACCATGGCCATTGCGAAGTGGCTCCAGATTCCTGCGTAAATCAGCCAGACCAGAAAGAAGGGGTATCGCCCGCCCAAATTCTTGCGGAAGTAAAGCACCATTGAACGATGAAACTCATACGTTAGTCGGTACGGCTTATTCCGTGAGCCTCCCTGGCCGCCGTAATGCATAATCTGGGCTCCAGGATAGTAATAATTCGTCCAACCCTTCTGCCGAACCTGGTAGCAGTAATCCAAGTCCTCTCCTCCGTATAGGAAAGACTCGTCAATCGCGCCGACTTGATCCATGGCTTCACGCCGCAGCACCATCGCAGCACCAGAGCACGCGTCCACTTCCATGGTCTCGTCTTCGTCCCGGTAGCTTAGCAAGTAACCTGAGAAGAAGCGGTTCTTTGGAAAAAGTTTCCAAAGTCCGCTGAAGTACATCAGCACAGACCATGGCGTCGGATCACCGCGCCGACACTGTTTCTGTAATGTTCCGTCGCGATTCAGCACCTTGGGCCCGAATACTCCTGCCTCTGGGTGCGCTTCCCCAAACATCAACAGTGCCTCAAATGCGCCTGCTTTCACCACGGTATCGTTGTTGAGCCACATCAGGTATCGACCCGAAGCCGCCCGAAGCGCTCGGTTCGTAGCCTTCTGGAAACCCACGTTATTGTCATTCTGGATATAGGTCACTAGCGGGTACTTCTCGCGCACCAATTCAGCTGTTCCATCGTCAGAATCGTTGTCAACTAAAATAGTCTCGAAGGATACGCTGTGATGTTGGTTGTAAATCGATTCCAAGCATTCATCAAGAACGTTCTTAGCCTTGTAGGTCACGATGCAAAGTGATAAATCTATCGGGCTATTCGGCATACAATCCTCGCTCGATTAAGTACGCGATAAGCCCATCGCGCCAAGGCCGTAAACGCGGCACGCCAGCACGCTCGAGCGCCTCATTTCCAAGCACTGAATAAAGCGGGCGCTTCGCCTTGGCGCCAAACTCGGCGCTTGTTATTCCAGTTATATTTGGCGTAAGTTTAGTAACCGCGAATATCTCTTTTGCCAGCTGGAACCATGAGCAAGACTCCGAGTTTGTGATGTGGTAAGTTCCGTAATTCCGAGTCCTGATGAGCTGCCCCATCGCGACTGCGAGGTCATATGTATACGTGGGGCTCACGAATTGATCTGCAACTACCTTGATCTCGCGCCCTCCTCTCGCTAGCCGGATCATAGTTTCCACGAAATTGGTACGTCCCTCGCGTGCGCCTGCCATGCCGAACAGGCCTGTCGTGCGCGCAATGTACGATCGCGGTAACAGTGCTCTAATGAAATTTTCGCCAGCCAGCTTGGATGTGCCATAAACGTTCAATGGAGCAGGCAAATCCGTCACAGCATAGGGTCCGCGATTGTCACCACTAAACACATAGTCAGTGCTTACATGGAACAGATCAATGTCGTGCTCAGCGCAGGCCAATGCAAGGTTGCGCGCACCAATAGTATTGGTTGCGAAAGCGAGTGCCGGGTCTTCTTCGGCGGTGTCTACCTGGTGGTAAGCGGCAGTGTTAATCACCAACTCAGGTTTGTGTTTGAGCATGGCTGCATCGACGCTCGGGCGATTGCTAATCTCCACGTCCGCGTGAGTCAGCGGCACTAGCTCATCGTCCAAGGTACGCATCAAATCAGTACCTAGTTGACCGTTCGCACCGATAATCATAATCCGCATGAAATCAGCCTAATTGACAGCCATGTCGCTCTTGTAAGCAACATAGTCATTGTTGTTTATCTCTCGCCACGCACGATCGCGAAGCTCTTCGAGCTCCTGAGGAGGAACTTCGGTGTTAACCATGTTGGCCTTCGTCCAATTCATGCGGTCAGGGTCCCAATCAGAAGGAAGGTAGCCCTCGGCGCTTGCTGTTTCAAACAACGGGGTACCTGGTAGGGGCATTACTAAGAAGAAATTCGAAGAATCCAAGCCCGCTTCCATGTGTTCTTTAGCCATATTGATGGTGCGGTCAATCTCAGCACGAGTCTCATCGGGATAACCAAGCATGTAGTTACCCGCAATCGTAAGCCCATATTCCTTGCACATATGGATAAGCGCCTTGATGTTATAACGAATATCCCATTTATTCGTGGCGTACTTACGGAGTACCCGCTGCGTTCCTGATTCGAACGGCAAAACGATTTCGCGAAACCCTGCCCCAACCAGTGCCTCAAGAACCTCTGCATCTGGCTCGTTCTTGTTCATCAGATGCACAACATTCACGCCGTTAACATCAATGATGTCGAGCCCTTCCCCTTTGATCAGCTTCAAGAGGTCGATGGCACGGCGCTTCATACCTAGCAAGGTGTCATCCTCTACAAAAACCTGCTTCACTCCGATCTTCTTAAGTTCAGCAACCTCCGCCATAACTCGATCTTGGGATTTGACTCGGAAACGACCGATTTCACCGGAGAGAGATCCGACCGTTTCGCCAGCGATGTGGCAGTAGCGACACTGAAAGACGCACCCCAAGGAAGTCATCATTGAGCCGTATCGAAGTTCCTCTCCGATAGGGAAGTGCCCACCATGCGGGCGCGCTATGGCCCAATACCGCTCGTTTGGTAGTAAATGCCACGCGGGCATAGGAAGCGTGTCTAGGTTCCAGACAATCTGCATGGGGTCCATCTTGTTGATAACAGTAATGCCGTTCTTGCGAAACGCGACGGCGGATAACTTGCTGAAGTCACGCCCGCCACGCCCAACTTCAGCAGTGATTTCCTGAATAGTATGCTCAGCCTCGGACAAACAGACCACGTCGACCCCGGCGTCGAGGAAGCGCTCCAGCCGACTACGAGCATTCACGCCTCCGGTAATCACAAGCTTCTCCGGATAGGCACGCTTGATGAGCTTCGTCATCTCCAGAACCATCGTTTCCTGGTCCGTAAAAATCGAAGTAATACCCACTATATGAGAGTTGGCTACAGCAGACAGCACTCGGTCGTCGGTCACGCCGGTTCGAAGCAAGCCGCTAGGTAGTGGAGTTTGCTCGTAAAAAGTAGTCTGGAGGTCGTCCAAGTGATTCCCGACGGCTGCGTCGAAAACTTCTACCTCAACATCGTGCGCCAAAAGGGCACCACCAAGGTTCGGGTACGCCAGCGAGCCATTAGGTTTGCACATCGTGCCAGGCCACGACTGCGCTGGCGGGTAAAGCAGCGTGACCTTGACATCGATGCTCATAATCGCTGTTCCCTAGGACGCTTTCGTGCCGTTTGGGTCATCGAACATCGAACCTGCGACTCTAATCAGGTCAGTCGCTTCTTCAAGCAATGTCATCCAGCGAATGTTGTAGTACCTAGGGTTGTTGAAATCGGTGTACTTGTGGTGTCGGATACGAGTCACCATGTCGGTAACTGAATCCTCAATGCCGATAGTGGGCTCGAAGCCGAGCACTCGTTTCAGTTTTTCGCCGGAAACACGGTAATTACGGATTCCGGACATGCCGTAGGTTGGCCGAAGGTCTACATCCACATTGAATGGACGGAGGGCTTCTCGGACTCGCAGTCCCACTTCGGAGATTCGAAAATTCTGGTGCACTACGTTGAATATCTCGCCGCGCACTTTTTCTTCCGGTGCTTCCAAGCACGCAATATAGGCTCGCGCTGCATCGCGTATTTCCAGAAGCGGACGCCACATTTCCCCACCCAGGTGGAGGTTCAATTCGCCGGTGGAAAATGCGTCTTTTAAGAACGTATTCACGACTAGGTCAAATCGTTGGCGCGGGGAGAATCCATAAATCGTCCCCTTACGTAGCATCACCGGGCAGAAATCATCATCAGCCAGTTCAATCAAGTACCGCTCTGCATCGTATTTGGATTTCGCGTAAGTTGCAGTGGTAAATATCTCTGAATCTTCCGTCTGCAGCAGATTTGCATCGTCTTCCAGCACCCCTTTGTCGTAAACCGAGCAAGATGACGCAAATATATATCTCCGGATGCCCTTCGCTTTGCAGGCAATGGCCATATCCCGGGTCGCTTCAGTATTAATTTTGTAAGTTGCTGCTGGGTTGTATTCTGCAGTGGGGTCGCTCGACAACCCACCCAGATTTATTACGGCGTCAATGCCGTCAAGCGATTCGGGGGGAATTGACCGCATGTCTCCTACCACTATCTCAGCGCGGTCTTCGATGCTCCACAGGCTGGAGCGCCCGAAGTAAAGCCGGTCCAAAACCCGCACATCGTAGCCCAACTCAAGAAGTTGTTCGCAAAGGACGATGCCCACATAACCAGCACCACCCACTACCAGTACACGTGACATACGTTATCGCCCTTTGATATCCCAAACGTCGCCGAACGAATCTGCAGGTATTCTCACCTCATCAGGTTCAGCGCTGTTGTAGTACTCACTCGCCACGCTGATCATTTGAGTGTCATCTTCCAGAGACATCCAACCATGGTAGACACCCGGTGGAACCACCACTGTCGCAGGCTTACGCGAGCCGATAACAATCGTCATCAACTCGCCAAACGTTGGGCTTTTTTCCCTGTCATCTTTCAAAACGAACTTAGCCGACCCGTGGCTGATGAAGAACCAATCCCACAGTAAATTGTGTTTGTGGAATCCCCGAACAGTACCCTTTGCCATGTCGCCAACCAGGTAAACCTGCCCAAATTTATGCACGACACCATGAGGTTCAGGGGCTTCGCTGCTTCGGGCAATCTCGGTCAGGTACCCGCGGTCATCCATATGCGTGGTCAGGGGGATAACTTTTACGTCATGAATATCAGCCAAGAGGGCTCCTAAAATGATAGATCACAGGGAAGAACCCCGAGGCCGTAAACGGCCTATTCATCGTACCAGAGCGCCCCTGGTGCAGCACGTCACCGCGCGCGTGCTATCTGCTGAATTTCACGCCACAGCTTGGTCGCGCTCTCCTCTACATTGTGTTGTTGCATCATGTAGGAAATTAACCGTTCCTCGGGAATTGGAGCCCTGGATAACACAAGCGCCAGAATCGATGTCAACTCCGTATCGTCGCCCGTAGCAAAAACGTAGCCTGTCTCACCATCCTGGATAATACTCCCCACTCCGGGGAAGGCCGAGGACACGCAAGTACGCCCCAATGCCATCGCCTCCATCAGTGACCGTGGCACTCCCTCCCGGTCTGATGTCAACAATACCAAATCCATTTTCGCCATCAGCGCAAGTGGTCGAGTAATGAAGCCATGAAATATGACATGTTCAGCAATTCCCAGCTCACCCGCGAGCTTCACCAATCGTGAGCGCAATGGTCCCTCCCCCGCCACGTGAAGTGTCGCATTGATTCCATTGGCAGTTCCGAGCAAACCCGCAAATCCTCGCAATGCAACATCAATGCGCTTGCGTCGGATTAACGCCCCGAATAGGCCTAAATGCACGCCAGGGCCAGTTTCCCATGTTTCTTGCCCGGCGCTTCTCACCGCATGTACATCTATGAAATTGTCCACCATGTGCACGCGCTCACGTGAAACCCCAAGGCTCGTTAAGTGCTTTGCGATTTCTGGTGATATCGCAAACACACCATCCAGCTTCTTAAGAGCTCTCGTCTGCGCCCAAGTTGCCACTTGTGCCACTCCCATCGGGTAATCAATTGCGTAGTGTTCCCGCAACAATCCACGGACGTTGGACACTCTCACAACGCCATGCAGGCCGGAAGCCACAATATCTGGCCGCAATCCGTCAGACATCACAACCTCAATGTCATGTTCATCCACGTACTTCTGGACGATTCCTTGGTTGCGCATGCCCAGCCAGCCACCAACTTTGAATGAATGCGTAGTGACACCTGAGGCATTGATTTCATCACGCAGCCCGCTCAGAGAATCGTCCAGCGACGCAAACACAACTTGTTCTCCTTGCAGATGTAGATGGCGAGCAAAAAGAAGAGCGCCCATCACAGGTGCCGCGCGAGCAAATGCCGTGGTGAGAACTAGCGTTCTCACCGGATCACGCGACACCGGTACATGAGTTGTATCCCGAAAAATTCTGGGCGCAGGTTTGCTAGTAGCTGATACCACCGCGGAGCGCGACGCGGTTTTGGCGATGCGAATTCGAGAATCTCCAGCCCATGTTGGCCAAGCATATTTTCAGCAATTCGCCGATTGAAGTAATAGACGTGAGTCTTGTCGAGTATTCCTGTTTGAGTCTGCCTCATGCCTATCGCTCGTTGCCCTTTTGCCACAATGCAATCGAAGTTGGGCACGCAAATTATGACCTCATTACCCAGGTCTCGGGCGCGGTCTAACGCGCGTTCAGGGTCGTGCATGTGCTCGAGGACATCACCGAAGAGCACGACGTCAAACGAGCCTTCTAGTTCAACGTCAGGAAAATCCCCGCAAAGCACTGTGGCATGCTTGCTAGCGAGCAGCCAATTCTCCTTTGTCGACTCCACACCAATGACCTCATTGGAAAGAGCGATACGCCCAGTGAAAGCACCGGCGCCACAGCCTACATCCAGCACTCGTTTACCCACGCCAATCCACGAAAGTATCTGCTCATACTTCGGGCCTATAGACGCGGCGTAAATTGTCATTTGCCTCACTATCAAGTTCGACAGGTTTACCGTGAGCGTATACGAGCGCCAGCGTTGCTATCTCGTAGGCATTTTGATCTTTTTAAGGAAGCTTAAGTTCCTTCAACGTTCAGGTCACGAGGCAAGTTGTTATCGGGTACGATTCGCCGAGTAGTTACTCCGTGAAAGATGGAGCACAAATCAGTTGGAAGGAAGTCTAATAGCTGGTGGGCCGGACAGGACTCGAACCTGTGACCAGTCGATTATGAGTCGACGGCTCTAACCAACTGAGCTACCGGCCCACGGAAGCTACACCTCTATTATCCATCAAACCTATGCAAGAGATGCAATAGCGCCTATTCGCTCTCTGGCCCAAGGTGGCGAAGTTCCGCCTCTACCCTGTTCATGCTCACGCCCAACCCATCTAGTAATTGGCCCGCAGCATCGTCAGGCGTTTCCAAGAGCGCCTGCAACAGATGACCGGTTCCGACTGTCCGTTGGCCACTAGAGCGGGCCATTCGCGCCGCACTTTCAATTATCTTCTGGCAACGACGGGTCATACCCGTCGCGCCCGTGAACAGAGAGCCACGGCGGCTGATAACGCCTTCAAGCTGGGTTTTAATACTTGCAGGGTCTGCACCAAGGTTGATTAACACGCGAGTAGCCTGTGACCGCGAATCCCGGAGCAAGCCCAAAAGTAAATGTTCAGTACCCATGTAGGCATGCTCAAAGCGCTGGGCCTCTTCTTGCATGAAAGATAACGCCCTCCATGCATTCGGAGTGAAGCGCCCCGGCAATCCTCGAACAGCAGTGGCCGGAACTCGAGGTACTGGTCGCGCAGACTCCAGAATTAAACCGGGAACGCAACGGCGTAGATCGATAGTCCCTAAGAAGAGCGCCCCGAGTGCAACTCCCATGATTGCCCGGCCTTCAGCCGCGAGCATCCAAGACGGAAGACCGAAAAATCCATCATAACCACCACGCTGAAGTGGAGTTAGCAGCAGTACAACGAACGGTACAGCGACTGCGAGGTATACCAACCATGCGAACTGCCTCGTGAAGTACTTCGCCTGTTTGACGCCGACAAGCACCGTCGCGCCGGAAACAATCGCGGCAACAGCAGACAGTAAAGTCAACATAAATGAGTTAAAGAAAGTTACTCCGCTTTGTAACGGCGGGCTCGAGCCCAATAGCACGCTATCAACGCGATGAGTAAACCAAGCTGCAGTAGCGACCACAGCCAACACTATGAGCGATATCAGCAGAGCGCTTACACCCTGCCAGTAAAGATTCCGTTCTTGCATGAAACACCGACAGCAAAAGGTTGCCGAAAGGGATTACTGGAATCTTAGCATCGGTAGACCACGCGCCGTAATCGGCTTGCCTCGCACGTTTCCCTAATCTCAACGACGCTGGCACATGCTCAACTACGCTCACTATGGAAGTTCCAACTTCTCAGCGATAACATAACGAGCCCGTGAGCCTTACGTGGATACGAGCAGAACCGCAGGCAATAGAGAGGAAGAGGATGACGCAGAAAGGTAGTCGGATTGAAAAGGACACAATGGGAGAGATGGAGGTTCCTACGGAGGCCTATTGGGGTGCCTCCACTCAGCGGGCAGTCCTCAATTTCCCGGTCAGCAATCTACGTTACCCTCCGGATTTCATCCACATCCTAGGCCAGATTAAACGAGCTGCTGCGCGCGCCAATGCCCGCCTAGGGCTACTTGACTCCAAGACCGCCGACGCCATCGTCAGTGCGGCCACCGAAGTTGTCGACGGCAAATGGGATGACCACTTCGTGATTGATCTCTTCCAGACCGGTTCTGGCACATCCTCTAACACCAACGCCAACGAAGTCATATCCAAGCGGGCCCGAGAAATAGCGGAAGGTGTTAACGTTCACCCCAACGACCACGTCAACATGGCGCAATCATCTAATGATGTCATCCCGACCGCAAGCCACCTAACCGTCGCACGGGTGATTCAGGACGACCTACTCCCTGCCCTTGCACAAGCACAGGCAACACTTGAAGCCAAGTCAAAAGAGTTTTGGGGAATCATCAAGACAGGTCGTACTCACTTACAAGATGCCACGCCAATTAGACTCGGTCAGGAATTCGCAGGCTACGCCAGCCAGCTCCAGCTTGCGCAAGCCAGACTGCGGCCTCACGTCGAAGCCCTCGCCGAGGTTGCCCTAGGAGGAACTGCTGTTGGTACCGGCATTAACGCCCATGAAGATTTCTCAGCACTTGCTTGTGAGATTCTCTCCGAAGAACTCGGATTACCCGTACGAGAGACTCCTCACCACTTCCAAGCTCAAAACACCCAAGACACTATGCTGGCAGCAAGTGGAGCCCTTCGTAGTGCCGCGGTCTCGCTCCAGAAAATCGGCAATGACCTTCGCTGGTTGGCATCGGGCCCGAGGGCAGGGCTTGGAGAACTCGAGCTTCCTACTGTCCAGCCAGGCTCATCCATCATGCCCGGCAAGGTAAATCCGGTCATCGCAGAGTCCGTAGTCCAGGTCGTCTGTCAGGTCATAGGCAACGATGCCGCAGTCGCGGCAGCAGCACAGGGCGGGTATCTGGAGCTAAACACTTACTGGCCCGTGGCTGCGTACAACATTCACCAGTCGGCGGCGCTGCTGGCATCAGCCACCAAGAACTTCGACATCCAGTGTCTCCAAGGCATCAAAGCAACGAGTAAGGGGCCTGACATGGTCGAGCAAGGCTTGATGATGGCGACCGGGCTAACGCCGGCCGTCGGCTACGATGAGGCCACGCGAATAGCGAAGGCTGCAGCCGCAAAGGGCGTCACCATCCGCGAGCTTGCGAAGGCTGAAACCAACCTGACGGACGATCAACTAAACATGCTCCTTGACCCAGCTCGGATGACTGCCCCCGGCATCGCCGAGGGCTCATAGGAAAGTAACGCTCGATACGCCGCTTCCGGAGTAATATTACCAACGGTTTGGTAGGAACCCGAATGAGTCCACGGAGGACAGTGATGGCATACGACATTGAGATTAAAGAGATCAAGCCACAGAAATTCGCCGGGATCAGGGCCAAGGCAACCATCAACAAAGTGACTCAAAAAGTTACGCAGTTGCTAGGGGAAACCGCTGAGTACCTAGAGGCCCAAGGTGTGAAGCCTGTTGGCCCCGGGTTTGGCGTGTATTACGAAGTAGGGGCGGTGATAGTCGACGTTGAGGTTGGTTACCCGATTGATGGTGAAATAGAAGGAAATGAACGTGTGCACTCAGGCGAGCTGCCCGGGGTAAAAGCTGCTGTAGCCATCTATGAAGGTCCTCACGACAACATGCCTGACGCCCATCGAGCAGTGCACACCTGGATGCACGAGAACGACGTCAAGGCCAGCGAGGAGCCCGCGCGTGAGGTGTATATCACCGACTTGCGCGGTCTCAAAGAAGGCGAAGACTGCAAGGCAGAATCGGTGTGGCCAGTGACAGTGCCTCCTACACGAGCAGAGCGCCGCCGGGCCAATAACAAGCAGAGCCCGTCTGATTCCGTAGCTTGATAAGGAATTTCGATGGCGGGGCGCTACCCAGTGCCATCTTCACCCAAGACGCATCGTGCACCCAGGCCCTAGCAAACATGGTGGCTCGGGTATCCGTATGTTCTCACTCACTCTTCTCAAGAGTGAGTTCCTTGGGCTAATGATTCCAGTTGCGGTGTGTTGATGGCTGGCCCTTGTCATCGTGCTCCTGAAGAACCAGCATTGGAGGCACATCGATAACCAATGCTTTAACCGTTTTGCCCCAAAAACCGCATACTAGGGAAAGTCAGGTGAGGTGCAAGTCACAATCACGCGATTACTCTAGCCGCAAAGGTATCCCAAGGAGATCAGCATGAATGCAGAGGTAGAAAAATACATCGACGACCACCTTGAGGAGACTATCAACGACCTGAAGCGGCTCACCGCCCAGCCGAGCATCAGTGCACACAGATTAGGCGTAAAAGAATGTGCCGAATTGGTGGTTGCCGAACTCCGGGCAGCCGGTTTCATCGCAGAGACGGTCCCCACTGCGGATCCTGATTACCCTGGAATCATTGCAGAAATCGATGGTGATACCGATTACACGCTACTTTTCTACAATCACTACGACGTGCAACCAGCTGACCCTCTGGACGAATGGGAAACTCCTCCATTCGAGCCCACTGAGCGCGATGGCTACATCTATGGCCGAGGCATCTCTGATGACAAGGGGCCCATCATAGCCAGGCTTGCTGCGATTAAAGCACTAAGGGCAACTCGTGGGTCATTACCTATAAAAATCAAATGGCTACTTGAAGGCGCGGAGGAGATTGGCAGTCTCGGATTCCATGACTTTGTTCACGCCAATGCTAACCGGCTCCAAGCCGATGCCTGCATCTGGGAGGGAGGTGGCGTCAATTGGGACGGCCGCCCTTTGGTCATGCTGGGCGTCAAAGGCCTGCTTTATGTCGAGCTTGAATGCATCGCTGCGTCTACTGATTCACATTCTTCTTATGCGCCTGTAGTGCCCAACCCTGCGTGGCGCTTAGTGTGGGCGCTTAATTCTTTGAAAGACCAAAGCGAGCACATCGCCTTGCGAGGCTTCTACGACCGCGTACGCCCTGCCCTCGAAATGGAAGTCGCAGCAATCGAAGCGCTACCCGACACGTCACGCGAGTTCCTGCACAACCTAGGCGTAGAGATGGCGCTGGGAGAAGCCTCTGGCTATGAGTTCAGGCGTAGGTTAGTTATGGAGCCAACAGCGAACATTGCGGGCTTCGGTTCTGGCTACACGGGAGAAGGAGCAAAAACCAT
The DNA here is from genome assembly GCA_937901475.1 of uncultured Dehalococcoidia bacterium. Classification (GTDB taxonomy): domain Bacteria; phylum Chloroflexota; class Dehalococcoidia; order Lucifugimonadales; family Australimonadaceae; genus CALGTL01. The sequence goes on along the minus strand of CALGTL010000010.1, from coordinate 9,665 downwards.
CCTGCCAGCGACCGCCACAGCGAAAATCGATTTCCGGCTCGTGCCGGATCAGAAGCCCGATGAGATCCTAGACAGCCTGCGCAAGCACCTAGATGAGCACGGGTTCAGCGACATCAGCGTAAAGGTGCACAGCGCCGAAAGTCCCGCCCGAACTCCCATCGACGACCCTTTCGTCAAATTAGTCACAAACTCCGCTCGCTCTGCTTACGGAACGGAACCGTACATTATGCCCTCCATGACTGGAACCGGGCCACAACACCCCGTGCAGGAGATTCTCGGAGTTCCCGTCGCGTCCTGCGGGATTGACTACCCCGGCAACCGAATACACGCCCCTAACGAGAACATCCGGCGCGATTACTTCCGGTTAGGCATTATGCACACGGCCGAATTGATTGAAGAGATTGGGCGCGCGGCCGAGTAGGTGAGTGAAGCATCGGCGGACCAAAGTCGCAACCGAATCTCCTGCATTATCTACGCTCGGGACGCTCCGGCATCGACCGTGTAGCGAAGGTATGCTGTAAACAAGCAAGCCTACCTTCCATAAGGCATCAAGCGATATGCGGCCCAGTTGTGCTTACGAGGTTCTACCGTAGAGACCTTTTATCGGCCTCCCCCGTCACCGCTATGGTGGCTCTGCCATTAAGAATTACGGCAATGTTTTTAATTTCCTCCTCCTCAACGAAGCAGACGTAAGGCACCCTTGTTCCATTCAGGGGCGCTATCATACGAACCTCGCACTAATGCGCTATACCCAGCCTCTGGGAAACACTAGGATCGAAGCCGTCAGGAGATTTGGTGGTCGCCACCGCAGCCCAGCACATATCTGCACTTCAGCACCGCTATCGGGACGAAGTCCAAGCCGCGCTCCATTCAGCGATGGCCTGCTCAGACTCGGGGTTCTTCTCCCTCCTGCGGTACCACCTCGGTTGGGAAGAGGCCGATGGGAAGCCCGCGAACATAGCCACAGGCAAGGGCTTACGTCCTATCCTGTGCTTGACGGCCTGTGAGGTTGCTGGCGGAAACTGGCAAGACGCGCTTCCGGCTGCGGCTGCGCTGGAATTGGTTCACAATTTCTCGCTCATCCATGACGACATCCAAGACCGTGATACTCGCCGATGGGGCAGGCCCACTCTATGGACTGTACACGGCGAGGCTAAGGCCATCGCTGCAGGGAATGCCATGCGCGTAATAGCAGACCACACGCTTATGACTCTCGTGAGATCAGGCATGCCCACCGCGCTCGTGAGCGACGTTGCCTTCGAGCTCACCGGTCGCTACTTGGAGATGATTGAAGGCCAGTATATGGACATGTCATTCGAGGCATTAGACGACGTGACGGTGGAGCAGTACCTGGATATGGTTGGCCGAAAGACCGGAGCGCTTATCGAGAGCGCTATGTACATGGGGGCATTGGTTGCTACCTCGGATCGTGAGCAGGCCAGCGGGTTTGGTGCATGCGGACGACAACTCGGACTAGCGTTCCAAATCCGGGACGATTACCTCGGCATTTGGGGGGATCCTGCCGCAACAGGCAAAGCGGTCGGTGCCGATATACGGCGGAAGAAGAAGTCCATGCCCATGGTTCATTTATTCGAGCACGCTGCGGATACAGACCGAGCATGGTTGGATAAGGCATATGCTCAAGATGGCGAAATCGGTGGAGAAGATGTTGAGCAGATACTTGAGTTACTTGACCAGCTAGAAACGCCAACTCATGTCCAGGCAGCGGCGGTAGCAGAGGCCAACGGCGCTATGGAGACCGTAGACAGCCTTGGGCTAACCGGCAGCGCCAGGGAGACAGTTCAAGCAATGGCTGAGTTTTTTGTCACGAGGGAAAAATAGATATGGGAGTACCTGCCTCGCAAGCGTGGACTGTTGCCACATACGTACTAAAACAACGGCTAGTACGGCGCGAGCGCTACCCGCTGGTGCTGATGTTAGAGCCACTGCTACGTTGTAACCTGGCATGCGCCGGGTGCGGAAAGATTCAATACCCAGCTCATATTCTGAAGCACCATTTATCCGTTGAGCAGTGCCTCAAAGCCGTTGAAGAATGTGGGGCGCCGATTGTGAGCATTCCGGGTGGAGAGCCGCTATTGCACCCATACATCGGTGAGCTCGTCGAAAAATTAGTCCACCGGAAGAAGTACATCTACCTCTGCACCAACGCGCTAGTGCTTAAGGAAAAGCTTGAGCAAGGAGTTTTCAGTCCCTCAAAGTACTTGAGCTTCAGCGTCCATGTCGACGGTCTCCGCAAAGAGCACGATGAATCAGTGTGCCGCGACGGTGGCTGCGACATAGCTATCGAGGGGATTCGCGAGGCGGTGCGCCGGGGGTTTCGCGTAACGACGAATACTACATTATTCGATAATGCCGAGCCCCTTCGAGTCCGCGAGTTCTTTGACGCCATGATGGACTTGAATGTTGAAGGCATGATGCTTTCGCCTGGGTATAGCTATGACAAGGCACCTGATCAAGAACACTTCCTTGGGCGTGAGCGCACAGTGGCTTTATTCAAGGAGATACTCTCCAATAAGAAGCGCCGCTGGAAGTTCAATCAATCTCCTCTGTTTTTAAAGTTTCTTATGGGCGCTCAAGACCTCGAGTGCACGCCCTGGGGTAACCCGCTCTACAATATGTTTGGCTGGCAACGTCCGTGCTATCTGCTTCAAGAGGGATATGCCAGCACATTCAAGGAGTTGATGGAGGAAACGCCCTGGGAAGAGTTCGGGCATGCGTCCGGTAACACAAATTGCCAGAACTGCATGGTGCACTCCGGCTACGAGCCAACAGCTGTACATGCGACCTTCACATCGCTTAAGGGATTGAAAGACTCGGCAGTCTCAACTATCACCGGCAAGGTGTAATCATGCCAGAAAAAGCATCTTTACAAGGGTGGGAACCGACCATTGGGGATGGTATTTCCCTCGCGCAAGTGGTGGACTTCGCGTTCACCTATAGAGGGGATGTCACACTCGACATGGTTGACGGTACAGCTATTGAAGGTTATCTGTTCAACCATCAAGGGAATAAAGCAACGAACGCGATGCCTATCGCAGAGGTGATACAAACCGAAACGGGAGAACGGCTGCAGCTTCCCTATAATCAGATAGAATCCATCAGGTTCACTGGGCGAGATATGGCTGCAGGGCAAAGCCTGGAAGCGTGGCAGCGCCGCCGTAGTGCAAATGCCGGATCTGCTAAGGCATAAGTAGCATGCGCTGCATGAGCGCAAGCTTGTTCATTTCTCTAAATACATTTCGGTTCAACATGCGAAAACTAACTACAACATGGAGTGACGCGCATCTGCGTCGCACTTATGAGACGAGCCCCGCTCACCTACTGGTGGTAGCGCCCACTGAACGCGAGCTCGCAGGCTTACGGGCAAATCGGCTTGCCGGTTTCGGGGTCGCCGAACTTGGCATAGGACGGGCGGCCGCAGGCAACTTGCATGAGCTACTAAAGACCCGGCGCCCCAAGGTACTGCTTTCCATCGGGTTCGGTGGAGCTCTCTCCGGGGACCTGAGCACCGGAGATGTACTTGTTACAACCGAAGTAGTATCAGCACCGGAACTAGCGCCATTGATTCCCGTGGATTCGGAGCTGGCAGGCAACGTGATGAACGCACTAATCGCGGGCGGGATACACGCAACCAAAGGGAGTACTCTGACCGTCCTTAGTCCTCTAATGTCAGCAAAACACAAGCACCGCCAGGGAATTCTTACCGGAGCATCCATTGTTGACATGGAAACCTATTGGATTGCAGAGGAAGCGCTCCGAGCGGGTGTGCCTTTCATAAGTGTGCGAGCAGTGATAGACGAAATGCTCCACGAGTTGCCAGAGTTCATTGCTCACGTAGCCGCGGACGGTGGTCAGAACGAGTTGCGCCACGCCATCTGGGCCATGAAGAATCCCTGTACTGTCGGCCCCCTTCTGCGGCTTGCATCACGGTCCCGCGATGCAGTGGGCACTCTAAGAGAAGTAGTCGATATTTTGGTTCCAGTATTGACCAGATATGCACCAACAAGAGTCTCAGACCGATGAGTCCAGTCCTAGTTACGGGAGTGACTGGGTTCATTGGCAGTCATGTTGCCTGGTCTCTCCTCCAAAGCGGATACGAAGTCGTTGCCCTTGCCAGACCAGGTAGTTTCCCCTTATGGCGGCACGATTCGCTCACTCTACGCACGGGCGATATACGGGACATCACGAGCGTACGCGCCGCGCTCGATGGATGCGACTCAGTCATTCACTCTGCTGCTCATTACGCGCTTTGGACTCCCCATCCATCAGCGATTTACGAAGCCAACGCTCAGGGCACCCGAAACGTACTCGGTGCAGCGATAGAAGCAGGAGTTAAGCGCATCGTGTATACCAGCACAGTGGGCACTGCTCGGTTCCGGAAGGACGCCCCCGCAACGGAGATGGATCTGTCTGGACCCCAAGGCATGGCTGGTCACTACAAACGCTCAAAGTACGAAGCCGAACGCATTGCACTGCGGCTGGCGCGCAATGGCGCGCCCATCGTTGTCGTAAACCCAACCGCACCAATTGGTTCTGCCGACGTAAAACCCACTCCAACAGGGCGAGTGATTGTCGAGTTTCTACGAGGCCGGATACCAGCATTCGTTGACACTGGGCTGAATTTCGTCGATGTCAGCGATGTTGCTGAAGGCCATGTGCTTGCGCTGGAGAGAGGCATTCCAGGTGAACGGTATCTACTAGGCAATGCGGACGGCAATCTGACCTTGGCAGAGATGCTAATTCGACTCTCGAAAATCACAGGACTGCCCGCACCACGCTGGCGTATCCCCCATGCTTTAGCGCGGCTGATAGGCAATCTTGATGGACTCATTGAGGGAACGCTGCTGCGCCGCGAGCCACGGATTCCCATTGAAGGCGTGCGTATGGCACACCAAAAGATGTGGGCTGACCCATCAAAAGCAATTCATGATCTTGGTATGCCTCAGCATTCCGTGAATGAAGCCTTGGCCAAAGCTGTGATTTGGTTCACTGAGCATGGTTACGCACCTTCACCACCTAGCTACATAAGCGGTGGAAATCGAGGGCGAACCCAGTCGCGACAACGGCAGGAGCGCGTACGTTGAGCAACGTGCCTCAGCCCGGCTTGCTCTTCGAGCAAGCCTCCGAAGCGCTCTCACGCGTCCGCGATTATTTCCTGCGAACCCAACACCCCGATGGCTACTGGTGGGGAGAACTCGAATCCAACTCAACTATGGAAGCAGAGTACGTGATGCTGACCCACTTCCTAGGTACAGATGAAGGAGATCGCATCCCTCGCGTTGCAGAAGACATACGACGAAGGCAAGCACTCGACGGCTCATGGTGCATGTACTACGGGGCCCCAGGTGATCTGAGCACGACAATCGAGTGCTACTTCGCACTAAAACTGGCCGGGGTGCCGTCGAGTGAGGTCTCAATGACACGGGCACGGGATTTCATTCAGGCCAACGGAGGTATCCCCAAGGCCCGGATTTTCACGAAAGTCTGGTTGGCACTGTTCGGGCAGTGGGATTGGAAAGGAATTCCAGTGATGCCGCCGGAGTTGATGCTCGTACCCACTTGGGCACCATTCAATCTCTACAAGTTCGCGAGCTGGGCTCGAGCCACCATAGTACCGATGCTGATTATCCTCACGCAGCGCCCGACTCGGCCCCTGCCGTCTGAGCTCGCGTTAGATGAGCTTTACCTAGGCGGTCGCGCGAATGCGGACCTAAGCCTTCCGAACCGTGGCGCCAGGCTGTTCAGCCTTGAGCGAGCGTTCCTCGCAGCCGACAAATTGCTCCGTTGGTACGAGAAATTGCATTGGAAACCACTACGCCGTCTATCAATACGCCGCGCAGAGCGTTGGATTGAAAATCATCAAGAAGCCGACGGCTCATGGGGAGGTATCCAGCCTCCATGGGTGTACTCCCTAATAGCGCTAAGCCACCAGGGGCGCTCCCTCGATGAACCCGTAATGGCTAAAGGCCTCGAGGGATTTAGGCAACAATGGAGCAAGCCAAGCGAGGATGGCCAGGCATTGCGTGTTCAGGCCTGCCTCTCTCCGGTATGGGATACCGCGTTGGCCATGTTGGGCTTACTAGATTCAGGGCTTTCTGTAGACCATGAGGCTATCCAGCGAGCGACGCGTTGGTTGATTCACGAAGAGATACGGGTGAAAGGTGACTGGGCAGTACTGAACCCTGGGGTCCAAGCCAGTGGATGGGCATTCGAATTTGAAAACGATATGTACCCGGATATCGACGACAGCTCAATCATTGTCATGGGTATTGCTGCCGCACGTATGACGAACACACAAGAGGAATTTTCCCGTCAAGAAGTACTTACCCGATCGACTGCATGGATGACCGCGATGCGCAGCAAGAACGGCGGCTGGGGAGCCTTCGACAAGGACAATGATTCGTCTTATTTAGCGAAAATTCCATTCGCTGATTTCGGCGAACTCCTCGATCCACCCAGCGTGGACGTAACGGCCCATGTCATAGAGATGTTCGGTCGACTCGGCTACGGGAAAGATCACCAATCTGTTGCACTAGGTCTCGACTACATATGGCGGCAGCAGGAAATGGATGGAGCGTGGTTTGGGCGCTGGGGAGTGAATTACGTGTACGGTATCGGCGCAGTGCTACCAGCACTCGCCGCGGTTGGTGAAAATATGGCGCAGCCGAGGGTACGCCGCGCGGTCGAGTGGCTGGTGGACCATCAGAACGACGACGGAGGCTGGGGTGAGTCCCCTGCAAGTTACGTGGACCCGTCGCTAAGGGGTCAGGGGGATAGCACTGCATCGCAAACGGCCTGGGCATTGCTCGGCTTGCTTGCCGCTGGCGATCGAGACAGCAGAGCGACTCAACGAGGTGTTGATTACTTAGTACGTACGCAATTGCCCGACGGAACCTGGGCGGAGCCTCAATTTACAGGGTGTGGATTTCCTGGCTACGGCTCGGGCACTCAACCTACTAGCTATCTCGAAACCGCCAATGCAGGCTGGCAAGGGCTCGAATTAGGATCCGGTTTCATGATTAATTACCATCTATATCGCTCTTATTTCCCACTTTGGGCTCTAGGACGCTATGTAGGAAAGGCCTCGGCCAGTTAGAATCTCTACATTCAAGCAATTTCACTGGACGGGGACGGTTCCCCATCTAGTTGCACCATCAGTACACACGCTATGGTGCCGCCCTTAGACAGGGAATTAGGCACTCCTAGCCGGGAGGACTCAGCGTTACATGAACGCACTCGTGACTCGCGTTAAATTAGAGACTACTAGGGCCCCCGAGTTCATCGACATCACTGAGCATGTTGTTGCTCATGTCAAAGACTCCGGTGTTCGTGACGGCTTGGTGTGTATCTACTCGAAGCACACCACTGCAGCAGTGAAGATCAATGAAAACGAACCTCTTCTACTCACAGACATGGAAGAGTTTCTCAAAAAGATTGCCCCTGCTGATCAGTACTACGCCCATAACGACTTTGAGATTCGCACCGTCAATATGACAGAGGATGAGTGCCCCAATGGGCACTCGCATTGCGCGAGCCTCACGTTAGGAACCAGTGAGACGATTCCAATTATCGATGGAGACCTACAGCTGGGACAGTACCAAAGCGTATTCTTCATCGAGCTTGACCATGCTCGTGAGCGAGAGATACTTATATCTGTCCTTGGTGCCTAGAGGTGTTATGTGGCCGTGACCGCTCGCACCGTTGGGCCAGACCGCTCTTGTGAAGAGGCATATGCTGCCTGCGCAGAGATAGCCGAAGGTCACTATGAGAATTTCTCGGTAGCCTCGCGTCTACTACCCCGAGGCATACGGAAGTACATGTATGCCATCTATGCGTTCTGTCGCCACACCGATGATTTAGGTGACGAGGCCTCTGGGGACAGGATTGCGCTACTCGAAGAGTGGGAACGTGAGCTTGTACAGGTCTACCGCGGTGATCCTAAGCACCCGATTATGATCGCGATCAAAGATGTGGTGCAGCGCTTCAGCATCTGCGACGAGCCTTTCCGAAAACTCATTCACGCGAACCTCTTGGATCAAGGCCATGTTCGCTTTGACACCTATCGCGACTTAATTCGTTACTGCGAGCACTCTGCGGTGCCCGTTGGCCAGATGGTCCTCTACCTGTTAGGCGACCGGTCTCCAGAGAGTAGATCTCTATCCGCTGCCACCTGCACCGCACTCCAGCTCACCAATTTCTGGCAGGATGTTGCGCGAGACTTTGCAATGGACCGCGTGTACATCCCTCAGGAAGACATGGTTCGATTTGGCGTCGCGGAGTCCGACTTAGCATCTAATTCCGCAAGCCCGGCGCTCAAGAGCCTATTGCGATTCGAAGTTAATCGCACCCTAGAGTTGTTTGAAAAAGGAGCCCCTCTTGTCAATCGCATCGATGGTCGTATGAGGCTATATATAGCCCTTTTCAGCAAGAGTGGGCTTCGAGTGCTGAAAGCGATTCAAGCTTGCGACTACGACGTGCTCTCAAAGCGCCCCACGGTGACCACGATCGGCAAGCTATGGCTGGCTATCAGCACTGCAGCTCGGTTGGCGGTACTGAAGCGCGCATGAGCGTGACCTCTAAATCAGATTCTCTCAGTTTTGCTTATGACGAATGCCAGGCAATCACTCGCCGGGAGGCACGTAATTTCTATTACGCGTTCGTCACGCTACCGAAAGCGCGACGACGGTCCATCTATGCTGCTTATGCATTCAGTCGAATCGCAGACGACATTGCGGATGGCGGCGGCGACTTGGAAAGCAAGGCCGCTGAGCTGAGGGAACTCAGGGAATCACTGCGCGCAGCACTCAATGGAGCACCTGAAGGAGCCATTATGGTTGCCCTTGCGGACAGCGCCGCGACTTACAACATCCCTGAGTCGTTATTCAGCGACATCATTGATGGTGTTGAGATGGATCTCACCAAAAACAGGTATGCAACTTTCGATGAGCTCAGAGAATACTGCTACCGGGTAGCATCCACCGTGGGGTTGATATCGGTCCAAATATTTGGCTACACCTCCCCTGAAGCTAAGGCTCATGCTATTAACCTCGGCCTTGCTATGCAGTTGACCAACATCATCCGAGACGTGGGTGAAGACGCGGGAAACGACCGCATCTACATTCCTCAGGAAGAATTGGCTCGCTTCGGGTGCACCGAGGAGCAATTGCGAGCTGGAATCATCGACGAGAACTTCATGGGTTTAATGCGTTTTCAAACGGAACGGGCACGCGGCTACTTCATGTCGAGTACAGATCTATTTCCGCTCCTACAGCCTCACTCGCGTGGCTGTGCATCAGGGCTCCATCAGCTCTATTCCAAATTGCTGAACCGCATTGAGCGTAGAGGTTATGACGTCTTTGGTGAGCGTGTAAGTCTACCTGTCTGGGAGAAGTTACGACTGACCTTCACCCTTTGGGCAACCAATTTCATTACGCAGAATCGTTCTCAATAACGTGGGTACACTACCGTCAGTCGTAGTTCTCGGTGGCGGGCTTGCGGGCATGACCGCTGCACTTCGCCTAGCCGAGGCTGGTCACCCAGTGACTTTAATAGAGCGTCGTCCGTATCTCGGCGGCCGCGCGTACTCATTCGTAGACAGCGATACCGGGGCCCAAGTAGATAACGGCCAGCATGTCTTTCTGGGG
>CALGTL010000009.1 GCA_937901475.1 uncultured Dehalococcoidia bacterium | reverse complement strand
TGATGCGCGAAGCCATGCTTTACCATACCAGCCACACCGGTGAGGAATTGGTCTGCGTGCCAGATGACAGCCTGCAACACGGAATGCCAACATTACGCAACAAACTCATGAGCGAGGTCCACCAAGGACTCACAGCCATGCATCTCGGTTCCAACAGAACCGAATATGAGATTAGACGACATGCTTATTGGCCCCGGATACGCAATGACATACATGCTTTCCTAGCAGCGTGTGCAAAGTGCCAGCAAAACAAAATCAACCGTCGAGCGCCCCAAGGTCTCCTACAGAGCCTTGCAGTGCCGCGTCGACCAGGCACTCACTACGCGCTAGACTTCGTTACGCACCTGCCGTTTTCTTCACGACAAGAATTTGATGCCCTGTTGGTCATCGTTGACCGTTTCTCAAAGCGAGTATGGTTGATTCCAACCTGGGGCACAGCAACAGCAGAGGTTACTGCCATGCTTTTCCTGAAGCACATAATTTATGAAAATGGCATAGCCCTCGAAATAGTATCGGATCGAGATAGCAAATTTACATCCAAATTTTGGACAGCCTTCCACGCGCACCTAGGGACAGCGCTGAAGCTATCTTCATCAAGACACCAGGCTACTGACGGCACCACAGAGCGTATGATCGCATTCGTGGAAGAAGCCATGCGCATGTCTATAACATACAGACAGAACACCTGGGTCAAACTACTGCCGAAGATTCAGTTCTCAATTAACAGCTCGCCATCGAAAGCGACAGGCCTCTCCCCATATTACATAGAAAAGGGCAGACACGCTGTTACGAATCTAGACAGAGACAACATTCTACGTCGTGGCGACTCTACAGACCCCGACATAGAAGAATTCGTAGCTGGAATTCACAATATTGAACAAGAAGTACGAGAAAGGATGGAACTTACAAGACGATGGATGGAAAGGGACGCAGACAAACGTCGCAGAAACATGTCCACATTACTTCATCCGGGTGCATATGCATATCTTTCAACCGATGGGATAACACTTCCATGGGACAAAGAGCGCCGTAGCAAAAAGCTTCGTCAGCTATACTACGGGCCATACAAGATACTGCGTCAGCTATCACCCGTGTCTTTCCAACTACAACTTCCAGCTGCCGCAAGAATTCATGACGTATTTCACTGCAGCCTGCTCAAGCCAGCTGACGATTCACAGACCCTTGGACTGCACGGGACCCAGCTCCCTGCCGCCACGGACTCTGGCGAATACGAAGTGGAGAAAATCCTGACCAGGCGCGGCGAAAACGATCACTTACAATATCTGATCAAATGGAAAGGGTATCCTATGGACGACTGTTCCTGGGAACCCGCCAGCAATCTGAAGAACAGCAAGCGGATTCTCGCCGCATTCAACAACAAATATGAGACCGAGCTGCAGCGACGGCTGCTCTAAGTTCAAAGGCTCCATCTCAGCAACTTCCGGACACTAGCCGGCACAAAGTATCCGCAGGCATTGCGCCGCCGACACTAGCCGCTAGAAAGATAATGCAGGCATTGCGACCATGCAGCCGGAGTTAGCTAATAAACGATCTGCTCTTCAAGAATTCATTTCCTCAAGTCACAACACGAAGTTGCCACGGGAGTACTTGATATGAAATACAAACTGGATCCAGTTACATGAACGGATTCCAGTGGAATGAATTGACGCAATACATGCACAAGCCGTACCTGGTTCTACAGAAATTCCCACTGCGCGGAAATCTGATATGACAGAAAGGACGATGCTGACATGCAGCAATGACGGAAGTCAACCAAGATTTTCATTGACTACTGTACATTTGCATACAAAAAAAAAAAAAAAAAAGAACAAGAACACTTGACGAAGATCCGCAACTGGACGGATCATTGTGATCGAGTACACCGCTGGACGGTGTAGTCTAGGGGGGGGATGTGAGATACGGAGCGTTCCAACTGCGGTCGACCGTACGGTCTCACCTACCAAGATCTTAGGGTTCTTTATTATGGAAGTACCAGACATTGAACTGCATGGGATATAGTTATTGTAACTTATCCAGAAGATCAGATACATGCAACAGATGTTACAGGTTACTTTACTTTAGCTCCACCGACCGAGGTAGTACCGAGAGTACAGCAATACCCATTGTGGGATTTAGATTCTATGAAAAGTACAGCGGTTTCAACAGATGAAACTTCGCGTGCTGACTCGGGAAACACCCGATAGAATTCTACAGCTGTATCAGTACTCGGATACTTACCAGCGAGAAACCGGACATATTCGATTCATGACATCGCGCGGATGCGCGAGCGATCCGAATTATGTACTCGAGTTATGCGCGGCCGAGATGTTGCAGCATATACTAATACTGGGTTAAACACCGGTACTAGGGGTGCGGTAAACCACCAGGAGATACATCCAGAATTCTTACGGACGTTAGAATTATTCAACTCCGAAATCCGCGCGGTACAGCTGTATTTGATGGCTGGTACTGGCGCTAAAGGATGTCCATGGTTAACTCGCCAACCCGTACTGCCGGAACATGTAGTTCACGGATAGTACTAGTACAGATAGGACAGTCAACGAAGGCATAACTGATCGGTAACCTTTGAGTCTTCAGTTGAAGATGAAGTGAAATAGGATCCAGCTGCGCCGAACTGACGCGCTGAATGAGACCCTCAAGACCGTTTCCATCAGTGTCTACCAGATAGCTTTGTCATTCGCTAATGATCTGTCCATGTCCGTAGCTATACACAGATGTGAAATATGGCGCTGGCGCGAAGAATCAAAGCACCAACGGCCAAGCATAAAACCAAGAGCTACGGATATTCGACCATGCGCTGGTAAAGGCACCGCGCTGGCGCGGCATCAAGAATGCTTAGGACTACACTCAAGACGAAGATCTGGTGTAGCTAGCTTTGTAGATTGAATCTGAACCGGATCGGTTCCATTCAATTGTATTAAAGCAAGTTCTTTCACAACAGAAACAAGCGTGGCATAGTTCGAATCATCGACTAGCACCTAGTGTATTGCGTGTCATACGGGATCTGTCCTCCAGCCCGATTGAGCCTAGCGTCTAGCATCATCAGCACCGCCCTCATTGCGTTCGGCCTGTACTGAAACGATAGACGAAACCGCTACCACTGCCATACTGAGTCTAAGCGATTGAGCGAACTGCCGCCGATCGGGAGAGACTTCTAACGAGGAAGACAGTGCAATAGAAAGAGCAGAGACGCATTGTGACGAGACTGCTAAGATCTATCACGTGTCTCTGATATGGTAACTACAGTTTTCTAGAGTATTCAACCTAGAAATTTGCTGCGTTAGTACACTAGACACAGCTTGATAACACCGGGGGGGGGATAGAAAAGCGACCTTTACTGTTACGAACATTAAGGGATCGCTTATAACACAATACGCTAACGACGTGCGTGTGTGCTGCTCCAGCAGGCGGACAACAATCCCCTTGCGGTTGCAGACTACGAACTCCGCCGGAATCATTTATTAGCCACTGACATACAGGCTAACACATTTGTGGAAGAACTCAAGAAGCGCCTCGGAGCTGACATCGAGATCCGCATTGTCAACCACATCTCTCGAGGAAAGCAACATATCTCCGTGTTCGAGCCCAAGTCCCTCGTGATCGATATCTACGTATACGAGCCAGCCGCCATCAGTCGGGTACGCGAGATAATAGAAGACACACGGAGGAGCACCGACCTGGATCCAAGCGTCGAGATCCTCGTCAAGGCGAACAACAGTCAGCTGATCTTCTTGGACTCCCTGCACGGTTTCGAGCAGGCAGCCACTTTACCAGTGCTGCGTCAGACAGGCATAGACCTAGATCATCTGCTAGGGGTGAATCCGCATCTAGTCTGGGAAATTGCAGCCATCGCAGCCAGAAACGACTGTCAGCCAGTGAAGAACTGCCACAGTCTCATAGCGAAGCTGTACGAGTTAGAACACCTCCACAAAGTGCTGCTTCACCAGGTCAGGGTAGACGTCAAACTATTCTACACAGAACTGGTAGGAAAACAGAGACAGCGTATCACGCTTCTGTTTTCGTCAGCAAAGAAGGAACTGGACGTGAGGGTCTATCTGAAGCCCGCCCTAGACCT
>CALGTL010000008.1 GCA_937901475.1 uncultured Dehalococcoidia bacterium | reverse complement strand
CCATCCGAGATTCGCCCTAGTAAGAGCTACTTCGTCATCCCCAAGCGGTTCTCCGTGAGCCCCTCCCGTGTTTGCTTTGTTTGGACTACCGAATCCAATCATGGTGTGGCACACGATCAGGCTCGGTCGTTGCGTCTCTGCTCGTGCTTCATCGAGGGCTGCTGCAACTGCTTCGGTATCATTACCGTCGATCGGTCCCACTACCTGCCAGTCATACGCTTTAAACCGGTCACCTACGTTCTCTGCAAACGCGATATCTGTATCCCCTTCGATAGAAATGCCATTGTCATCGTAGAGGTAGATTAATTTGCCAAGTTTGAGAGTCCCAGCCAGCGAGGCGGCCTCCGACGCCACTCCTTCTTCAAGGTCGCCGTCAGAAACGACCGCATAAGTGTGGTGGTCAATTATTTCGTGACCAACTCTGTTGTAATGTTTTGCCAAGAATCGCTCAGCTATGGCCATGCCTACGCCATGTGCAAACCCTTGCCCTAGCGGCCCTGTGGTCATCTCTACACCAGGTACCCCTAACTCAGGGTGGCCGGGAGTACCGCTCCTCCATTGTCTGAAGTTCTTGAGGTCCTCAATCGAAATGTCGTAGCCGGTGAGGTGCAGCAAGGAATAGAGCAGCATGGATGCGTGGCCGGCGGAGAGTACGAAGCGATCTCGATTAGGCCACGAGGGATCAGTCGGGTTGTGTTTCAGGAAACGATCCCATAGCACGTAAGCCATAGGTGCCGCCCCCATAGGAGCTCCCGGATGCCCGCTTTTCGCTTTTTGCACGGCGTCGATTGCAAGGAACCGGATGCTGTTGATGCAAAGATCATCGAGCTGTGCTGTAGTCGTTTGAGTAACCAAGCGTGGGCCTCCAATAGAGCGTTGAACGAGGGTTCGATTCTAGCGCAGCTAACCCTCGTTGCGGGCACAAACCAGCCATTGGTCTCAGTCTTTTTAGAATCTACTGGGTCGCTTCTCTCAACGAAGCTCAAATAATACCCAAATGTTAGAGCCGAGGTTGCTAGCAACTGTTGAAGAATATCTATCAGAAGTCCCCTAGTGAATACTCATTAGGGGACTTCCGATATCGGGCTTACCAGGTAGCGATTGCGGCCTTAGTCTTTCTCGTTCTCGAACTTGTAGTCCGGGTTCGTGTAAGCCTCAGCAGGCATTTCGCTGGCAAGCCCACGTTTCTTAAGCTCAGCCTCGAAGTGTGCCCTGATAGCAGGGTCTTCTTGGTGGTACTCATATTGGTCGGATGAGCGGTCGAGATTCTCAGCTGCAAAACCGGTGAACTGCGGCAGGGGGTGGAATGCCAGGTAGCGTCCAGGTGTCTCGCCAACGTTGAAGTGCTGGTGGAACCAGCGGTTTGGTGGCACAAAAATGCTTCCTTCATGCCAAGGTACATACACTTTCTCTTTGCCTTCTTGCCACATCACAGAGAAGCCTTCCCCCGCAGGGATGGCAAGGACGTAGGCAGGCCCATGGCGATGCCCTTTCTTGTAGGTTTTGGCGGGGAACACCGACATATGTGCAGTCAGCTCTGATCCAGGGAACTGGACGAACACTGTCGTACCACCTGCGCCGCGGCCCTTAAATGGGACGAGCTTGTCCCATGCACGCATGTCAGGAAAGAAATTGCCGACCCAGTAGCTACGGACTTGCCCTCGCCCAGAAGGATCTGACTCGATAGCTTGGGCATCTGAGAAGAAGTCGCCTTCCGGTCCACCAACCATGCTCTTGGTCGGGACAGACACATCAAAGAAATGCTCAGGCCTCTGCAACGTGGACATAGCCACAGGCAAATTGTTCACCTGAAGTAACCTAACAGGCACGTCTCCGGTCATATTGGAATACTCAACCCAGTGGTTACCGGGTATGCGAAAAAGGGCGTGGGCATTCCACTCGAAGCTATGTTTCTCTCCCCCGTCCGCCCAAACGGTCGCTACACCACGGCCCTGAAGAACGTAAACAACCTCTTCGAGCGCGAACTTTACGGGAGCAATCCGGCCACCAGGTGCAATCTCTGAGATCCGCGCCTCGGATACACCTTCTAAGCCTGCGAGCTGAAGGAACGCGGCCTTATGTCCACGAGCGTCCCAATCACCGAGCTCGACTGTGCGGCCATCCTCAATGTAGTAATCACGGTAGACCGGTATTCCCTGCTTCTCAACCCAGTTATCGTAAAAATAGGGCTGGCGGATATAGTTCACTGCTGGTTTCGCTTCAACCATCTTTGTCTCCTACCTTAGGCATCGTGCCAAGATTAGCCAGAGCCTATCACAGCTAATCGCTCGGCGCGCTACCATAGGCTCGCTCTCGGCAAAAATATTCAGGAGTACCAAAATGGCACAGATGATTACACCCAGTGTTGGCTTCATCGGGCTAGGCCGCATGGGGAAACCCATGGCACTCAACCTTATTAAGGCTGGATATCACCTCGTCGTTTACTCCAGAAGCAGTGGACCGGTAGAAGAATTACTTGGTGCCGGGGCATCTCCGGCGGGCTATCCTGGCGAGGTTGCCGCTCTAGCCGATGTCATATTCACATGCCTACCAGACGAAGCATCTAGTGAGAGCGTATACCTCGGTCCATCAGGGCTTGCCGAAGCAACTAGATCGACTAATTTGTTCATTGAAACTAGCACTATCGGGCCCGAGCTCGCTCGGCGCATATGCGCTCAACTAGAGAGCAAGCACGCCAGCTACATTGACGCGCCTATCAGCGGTGGTATAGAGCGCGCAATTGATGGCGGTTTAACCATCATGGCAGGAGGAACTCTAGAGGCAATCAAACGGGCCATGCCTTTTTTAGAGGTGGTAGGAGCAAGCGTTCATCACGTAGGGACTGTAGGGCAGGGCGAGGTAGTCAAACTTATCAACCAACTATTGGTTGCGGTACACACCGAAGCAGCGAGCGAAGCGATGGTGCTCGCGATGAAAGCCGGAGCTGAGCCGCAGCAGGTACTAGAAGTGCTCTCCTCTTCATGGGGAGCAAGCGCCATGTTCACACGGACCGGTCCAAAAATTGCTAGCGGCGAATACGGCAGCGCCGCGCCTACGCGGTTGTTGGCCAAAGATATCAACCTTGTCGCGGGTATGGCCTCTGCCAATGGCCTATCGCTGCCCCTTGTCGAGCGCACTCAAGAAATTCTGGGGTACGCAATGGAAAGCGGCCTATCAGAAACGGATGTTGCCGCGCTCGCGACTCTCCTCGCAAAGTAAGTCGGCGAAAGGTCTACACTCTTTCTAGAGGCAAGTAGCGGGAGGTGCCTCTACGGTAGCAGCACTACCTTGCCTGTGGTTGCCCGTCCTTCCAGCGCACGATGTGCGTCAGCAGCCTGTTCAAGCGGCAGTGTAAGCCCTATGCGGGCCTTGAGTTTTCCTTCCGCTGCCCAGCCGTAAATATCATTCGCTCGCATGATTAATTCCTCACGAGTCTCCGTATAGTTCATCATCGTCGGTCGAGTTAGGAACAAAGAGCCTTTAGCATTCAGCAATTGGGGGTCAATCGGATCGACTCTGCCGCTTGACTGCCCGAAAAGTACCATGTAACCACGCGACCGTAGGCAATCTAAACTGCCAGCGAAAGTGTCCTTGCCGACGGAGTCGTAGACCACTGGTAGTTTTTCACCACCGGTAATGCGCGCAACCTCCGTTACAAAGTTTTCTTTAGAGTAGATGATCACCTCATCTGCCCCGGCTTCGCGCGCCAAAGTAGCCTTCTCCTCGGTCGAGACCGTCGCTATCACATGGGCGCCGCGCAATTTGAGCATCTGCGTCAGAAGCAGTCCAACCCCACCGGCACCTGCGTGCACCAAGCTCCATTGACCATCCTGGATCGGGAATACACTCGTGCAAAGTGCATGCGCTGTCAGTCCTTGAAGGTATAAAGCAACGCCCGTGTCAAACGGAACATCGTCACTCAATTTTACCGTGGTCGTTGCAGTTGCAAGCGTCATCTCCGCGTAAGAGCCCGTTGAACCGCTAAAGACAACTCTATCGCCAGGAGCGAAATCTGTTACACCGCTCCCTAGGGCAAGGATTACACCTGCCGCTTCCGTCCCAAGGGTTCGCGGCAAGTCTATTTGGTACGCGCCGCTACGTTGGTACGTTTCGATGAAATTCAGGCCGGTAGCCTTGATCTGAACCAAAAGTTGCCCTTCCCCAGGTTCAGGGTCCGGCAAATTCACTAGCTTCAGCACTTCAGGCCCGCCAAATTCTTCCACGCGTACTGCCTTCACGGCGCTTCCTCCTAGTCGAATTACAACCAACATTCTATGCGATGGGCTTTGAAGCAGGTTGGTATTCGCTTGACCCTTGGCTCGTCCCAACATATCGTTCAGGTCTTGTGAGTCACAAAACGTTACTTTCTACCATGGGGTTGATCCTAGTTGCGCTAGCCATTGCCTGTGCGCCAACGGCGTCAACGCCTACTCTGTGGTCCTCTCCATACTTCGTTGCCAGTGATTGCTCCTTCGAAGTCCCAAGCAGCGTAGACGAGAAATGTGGCACGGTTACCGTTCCTCAAAACCACAGCCGTGACGACGGCCTCACCTTTGATCTTGCGGTTGCTGTATTCGCGAGCCAAGCAAGTAAGCCCCAAGCAGATCCAGTCGTCTACCTTGCCGGGGGACCAGGGGAGCACGCCCTCGATACTCTCGTGTTCACTTTCGACGATCTTTTCCGCCCCTTTCTTAGCACACGTGATGTCGTTGTGTTCGATCAGCGCGGAGCCGGCTACTCGGAACCTAACACCGACTGCATTGAATTGAACCGGCTGGAGATTGACTTACTGAATCTAAGCCTAAGTCTCGACGAAGAAGTTGAGCTCAATATTGCTGCAGCAACCACTTGCCATGACCGTCTGACCAGCGAAGGCGTGCCGCTAGAGGAATTGACTACTGCCCAAAGTGCAGCAGACGTCGAGGCCATCATGATCGCGTTGGGTTATTCGGATTGGAACCTGTTGGGTATCTCCTATGGCACACGCCTTGCACAAGCAATTATGCGTGACCGACCGGCAGGAGTTCGCTCTGTGATACTCGATTCAGTAGTACCTCTAGAGATCGATCTGATAGCCCAGACCCCAGGAAGTTTTGACCGAGGGCTCACTGCGTTATTCAACGGCTGTGCCGC
>CALGTL010000007.1 GCA_937901475.1 uncultured Dehalococcoidia bacterium | reverse complement strand
CGCGCGCTCTTTCCGTCATCAGGTTTCCAGTCAGTTGCGTTCGTCAACATCGCTCCTACTCGCCACTTAATGCTAGCCATATTACCAGGCAGCTCTTGCCTGATCTCTGTCTGCCTCCAGAACAACGTGAGGCTTTACCTTTGATGCTCCTCCTAGAGCAGAGGAGTGTTGAAGGCCCAGGTCGCTCATCACTCCAGCACCATCTCTACATTCATTGTCTCTCCTGCGGCCACCGGCGCATTGGAACAGCCCCGCGACAGAAACCTCTAGGTCATCCAATTAAACAACACGGCAGGTTTGCGGTGTAACGATTGATTCTCTAATTGGCTGGGAACAACCAGCGAAGAGGAAGGGGAAATAAGACAAAATAAGCAACCGATGGTGCGCTAGGTGGGATTTGAACCCACGACTTCTTCCTTCGCAGGGAAGCACTCTATCCGCTGAGCTACTAGCGCAAAACCATCAACGCAACACTGCAGGCCTCAAGCGAACCGCCAATGTTGGTGCCGAGAGCGAGATTCGAACTCGCACGCCCGTAAGGACACTGCGCTCTGAACACAGCGCGTCTACCATTCCGCCACCTCGGCCTACGAGTGGTGGGCGATACAGGACTCGAACCTGTGACCTCTTGCGTGTGAAGCAAGCGCTCTAACCGACTGAGCTAACCGCCCTGGCAGACAACTATTTTGCCCGTGCAGAGCGACAGTGTAAAGGGCGACCTCTCTCTCGCTGTCTCCCAAAGCGCTCATATTCGCACCTCTGAGACAGAGCCTCATTCCAGCCCTGTCAGTTACATTGTTGAAGAGTCCAATCGCCTTGAGATCTGGCTGGTTGCATATATGGAAATTTAGCCCCTCGCCCTCCCTTCCAGCCAACACTAGTAAAATAAGAATATTAGAAGAATTGAAAGAACAGGTGGGCACGTGTCAACGCTGAAACAAAGACTCCAGGCAGGAGAAGCGACCGTAGGGTCCTGGCTCATGCTCGGTAGTGCATCTGCCGCCGAAGTGCTGGCTACTGCAGGATTCGATTGGCTTGTCGTCGACTTAGAACATTCCGCGACCACAGAGCGAGAGACCGAGGACATTTTCCGGGCCATAGAAACAAGAGGAGTAACTCCTCTTGTTCGCCTTACCTCCAACAATCCTGATCAGATTAAACGCGTACTCGACTCCGGTGCAGAGGGCATCATTGTTCCCATGGTCAAATCCGCGGGTGATGCCGAAGCCGCCGTTGCTGCAGCTCATTATCCTCCCAACGGAAACCGCTCCTTCGCCCTCTCCCGCGCTCAAGCGTACGGGCCGAGTTTCCAGACATATGTTGATCAAGCCCCCAACCGCACTCTCGTGATTGCGTTGATTGAGCATGTGGATGCCATCAACAATCTGGACGAGATACTCGCAGTGGATGGCATCGATGCCACGATGATTGGCCCATACGATTTGTCTGGGTCAGTAGGCAAGCCTGGGCGCTTCAATGACCCTGAGGTCAGATCGCTGGTTGAGCGCTACATCCAGTCATCGAGGGCCGCTGGTGTTCCATACGGCTATCACGTAGTGAGCACTGACTATG
>CALGTL010000006.1 GCA_937901475.1 uncultured Dehalococcoidia bacterium | reverse complement strand
GATGCAACAGTTCCATTGAGAAGGTCCCCAAATGTAGAAGTCTGAGTAAAGAGATAGTTCATTTCTCGGTTGATGGCAGATGCAAAGTTGACATCACGGATGATGATACGGAAGTCGTCATGATAGATGGTGATGGGATTTGACGTGGCATGATGAGAAGCATCGGTGGCCGCAACAGTAGTAACACGTTGACGTGGATAGTAATAGTTGTTGAAGTTTGGAAGGCGGTTGATGGCAGGAATGACAGCAGTTCTCATCACCTCAGTTGTAGTACGGTGATTGTACTCCCCAAACGCATTAAAGTCAGCTCCATTCGGCAACGGTGCATCGTCTTGGTTATCACGCCACTCATCACTCTCAGATGCCTCATGGTCATGGACTCTTGGATTCCATGGTGCGTCCCTTGTCATGACAACATGAGGCAGATCTCTCCATTCGTCGTCAGTAAAGGCTCTTGAGTTCATAAATACCAGTCCATTGGCAATATCCAAAGGAATTGAGTATCCATCGGGAGTTACAATGCGTTGTTGTCCTCCAAAAGCAATGGCAGTATCACTCACACGGTTATTCCAGTCCTCAAATTGAATAGACGAATGAATGGTTCGTCCACTTCCTAGCAGTGCATACTGATGCATAATAAGGATGACGTCTCCTCGTTGCGTAGAAACAACACATGCAACAGTACCAATAGGGACCCGTCTCAATGTGTGGTTGTCTATCCCTTGGATGTCAATGAAGACATTAGGTATAGTATCAACGACGCGGACGCTAGACAGATCACCAGCAACACCACCATTCGCTCCCCTGTCAAACATGCCGGCAGGTTGATGGGGGTTCCTTAGGCTTTGGCAAATAACCAGTCGAGTAATGTCAGGTCGAATGACAGAATGAGTAAATGCAGAGTAGACAATATCACCAAAGTCGGCCTCCAACTGGGATGCTATCCGCATGTCCTCAACTCTCGCATTGGCGTCAGAGAGATCAATCAGGTTCACCTCTACTGCAGTCTCATGCTCTACCACAGCTTCAATAACAGTCTCGTGCTCAACATCCTCGTATTCACCAGGGAACGCAGCCATTGGCTCAAGGCTTGCCTCATCTTGTTCTACAGATAGGAATCGACCCATGGCAAAGGTGGGATGGTGACTGGTCTGATTGATCTCACGTACATTCCGAGCATCTACGAATCCACCGTCAAGCCAATTACTAGGACGCTCATGGACATTGGCAACAAGTTGATTCATAAAGATATTCGAAAAGTCTTCGCCTCCCTGATCTTCATGAGGTGAAGTTGTCTCATCTTGTCCGACAATCTCTGTAGCGTTCACTCGGGCAGTGTTGGCAACGGGCGTAGTTCCAGATCTCTGAGCGGAGTTAGGATCGTGCGAAGGACGAAAGGGTGCTCGAGGCCTGCGTCCTTGTTGTTGTTGGGAAGGTTTCCTACCTTGCTGGAATGGTTTCCTTCCAGGTTGGGGTTGCTGAGAAGACTCAAGACGACAGTTGAGAATGATATGCTTGCTCTCATTAGAGAACTGATCCCAGAGTTGCTGTTCCGTCTTGGTAAGGGAATCCCATGCACGTTTGTTCATAGACGGGCGCTGAGAGTTCATGTACACCTCCAACCAACTGGTATCGTCAAGAGTTGGGTCCATCATGTAGTCAAGATCAAGTTGGCGGTATCCTTCTGCCGCATGCGCGTCTCTAATTTGCCTAATAGTCATAAGCTCGTGTACAAGTGCCGATCGCCTCCTTTTGGCAAAGTTCTTCTGGGCATTGTCGAGGACGCTGGCTTGTGTCCTGTAGAGAATGATCTTGGTATCCGCACTCATCACTGTCGTAGATACTGCAGCAAGCATGAGAGAGTTGCTGACGACATTACGGAACCCTTCTACATTGGTCACGTATCGTTCCAACAACTTCAGCTTCTCCGTCGAGCTCACTGGTGTACCTTCGATGACGCCCCATTCATATACCCATGTCTCCCAGCGAGTGAGTAAGTCAAACAGCATAGCTCCAGAGTAGTTCGCAGGGATAGGAGTATTGATCGAGGTCATAAGCGTATCTGATGTTGACCTTCTCTGCATGGATCCATCTCCAGTGTAGTGCTGTACCAATTCTTTGATGGCCTCTTGTGCGTTGCATGCGGCTAGGTACCTGTTGACGATCTCCTTTCCCTTTGTCGTCTTGATGTTGGTACTCAACATAGTCATCATGAACTGGTTCTGGACATCGAAGAGATCAGCTGCATCGCCGACGACGGGGAGGAAGAGAGGGTCCAGCACATCCTGCATCTTGAATAACGTGCAAGCTGCCTTGAGTTCACGATAGAATTGTATCCATGCGACGTCCTTGCTCAGAGTAGGGAAGCTAGATACATCCATCTTAAGTGTCTTCTCGAGTGACCTAAGTTGAGTTTTCTCAGGAGAAGTCGAACTTGCAAGACTCTGAGTAACGTTTGGTGTTGCGTTTCCGATTCCAATGCCGCTTGAAGTTCCAATACCGCTTGTAGTCGTGGAGGTGCCGGCCCTGGAACGGAGTAGTGCAACTCTGTCCTCACGTTGATGCAGAAGCACAGTAGCCCTATCTTCTGAGTATTCGACGAAGGGGCCTCTTGCGGAAAGGAAGTTCTCAAAATCATCAAGGTCCTTTGTCGTGAAGTCCACAAGGCCATCATCAATAACAGGTCCGTACTTCAGTTGGAGCACATTAATGAAGGAGCGACAGTATCGAAACCTATCAGCTGTACCTGCGTGGATTAGCCTCCACTCCGGCTGACCTGGAACAGGATCTCCATCCTCGTCATGGTAGTCGGGGTTCCGATTCCTTAGGGCATTAATCTCGTCTGGGTTATCGAGTAGGCGTACCAGGTCATGGTAAGTACTAATGCCGCTAATGGAGAGGGCACGAGTGACGAAGCCGCTTGCCTTCATCCAAATATGTACGACATGGTGGTAGCGCTCTGCTGCCGTGGCGGTCATAATAAATGGTTTCGACGATGGATTGGTTGTAACTGTAGATAAATTTTGAATAACCAAATAAAGAATAAACGTTGTTAGCATCATGGTTCTCATGTTGTCACAATGTATCTGTATCTGACTTCCACAGGTTCTGAATCTCCCTAATATCGGGGATTCCTAGGCGTAATACGCCGAGAGTTCACGCTCAATGAAGTATACACAGTCTTGCTAGAGACCCATGTGGTTACTCCTTATCGATCCCGGACACAACGGGGTGTCGATCTATGTCCAACTCCCAAACACCACCTCGTTCAACGAAGTGAGTGTATATATCAGAACCTAGCCGGGCAGGCCAGTCGCGCGGTACGCCGTTCTGTTACTTTAGGATAGGCTTTGAGCTTGATACACAGCGTCGCACATCAAAAAGAAGAACAGAGCGATAACGCAACTTACTGGCTGCCGTACACGGCGTTGGTAGGATTCTCTTCTGAAGCGTTTCTCAACCAACCTGAATGAGGTTGAATAGAGTACTACGACGGCTGATAATCTGAAACACGGTGCTTACAGGCTCCGTGCGAGATTCATTAGCTAATGATTCTATTGGTCGTCAAAGACGGTCAATTCGGTTGAAACGATGTTCTATTCTTTATTTTCTAGTGTTGTGTTCTCGTCGTTTCACTTGATGAAACATCAAAGATCTCGCGTGCGTGTGATCGATCTTCTGATGTTTTCTAGGCCGTGACAGACTGCCATCTGCTACGTTCCTTTTGCTATGTATCTATTTCCCTAAGATACGATAATCCCATTATATCCCGTAAGTACTGAATCCGTACCTAAACGTAATATTGTTCCGTTTCTCACTCCCCTACGATTCTACTCCTTAGTCATCGTCCTTATTCTTTTCCTTCTTCCCTTTCTCTTCCTTTAGTTTTGCAATGTTTGAGGTATCACCTTTCCAGAAAAGGATAGGCTGTATCAATGGCCATACTGCTTGGTACGCCCAATGCTTGCTGAGAGTATCGGCTGGATTGTACTCCCCTCGGATAAAAGCGAATCTAATGCATCCTGCTGCAACGTTCTCTCTTACGTAGTGGTATGAAAGCATTAAATGCCTCTTGTGTAACTTGTTGTCGGGCCTTGTTCCGCTAATAGTGACAGACTCGTTGTCGCCAAGTAGGATAGGTGAACCATGTAATGGTACTCCGAGCCACATGAGGGTAAGCTTGATAGCTTTGATCTGCTCGATGGCGGCTCTTGCTGCATTGTTCTCAGATCCGTAAGTAGCCGTCTCAACGGTGTTCTGCTTCTTGGAATACCAATCAATAGGAGTCTTGTTGAAGAAGTGTAGAACGCCAGTGACAGATTTACCACTAAGGACATCGTGCATCAGATTTGCATCTACAAATGTGGTCATAAGGACAGGTTTTCCTCGGGCTAAGGGAAGGTTCTTCGGGAATTCCTCTCGTGTGTCAGCATACGGTGAGTTCGACCAATCTTGGACAAGGAAATCAAAGTCAGAGGTGTCTGGCATATCGGTTCGAATGCGTATGGTAGCATGTTTCATTTTGGACAGATATCCATATATCCTCTTGATCCTATCGAGATGGCCTTGTCTTGGTTGTACACGAAAGCTGGAAAGGGTCATGACATGGACAGCTATGTCAAATCTTGTCAGGGAGATAACCCATTGGGCAGCGCCAATCATGGACTGGTATATCTTGGTATTCGTTTCGTCAAGAAATTCCGACGTATCCAGCTCGGGGTTGTCTCCTTTCGCTAAGGGTGAACGGTGCTTCTGGGATGGCTTCTCTCCAAAGAACTTCAAGTATGTAGCATCCATTTTCTCGATGTACTTTCTTGGTGCGGCGCATAGGGTCTTACCTTCACGGAAATAGTCACATCCTAGAAGAAACTTGAGTGGTCCTGTTCCCTTCAGTTTGAAAAGATACTTCTTCTGCAGGATATCCGTGATGGCCTTGGGGTCCCTTGAGGCGATAGTCAGGTCATCGCAATAAACAGCAATGTACTCGTAGTAAGATCCATCCTTCATACGGTCAGGGGGCTCAAAGAATGATCTCTTGGTGTTCACAGAGTTCGGCTTGGGTAATTGCTGCTTGAGGACAGATCCGTCACTAGCACATGCTCTCATCCAGATTTCAGGTTCAGCAGGACAAGGATCGAATCCCATTCCTCTCAATACGTCCGCAAATCGTTCGTACCATCTGAGTCCCGAGCTTTTCAAGCCGTATAACGCACGCGATATGATAAGTACATGGCCTTGGATCTCTGCAAATTCGGGACCTGCAATAACATACACCTTTTCTTTGGTGAAGGCCTCTAGATAAGCATTACCAACATCAGTCTGCCACACTTGCAATTCATTCAGCTCGGCGAGGAAGATACAGAATCGCACTCCACGAAGTGATACTACTCCTGAATACACACTCTCGACTGGTGTATCGGTGAGATGTCCGCCTGCTACAATCCTGCTCTTGTATCTTCCATCATGCTTCACTGCATATACGAAGTGGAGGTTGATCTTCTTGTAACCAGCGAGTTCTCTTGCGTTGGGATTGGGGCCCTTGTCAATGAAAGTATTGTACTCCTTCAGTTGGTCCCTCTCCATTTTCTCAGACTGCTGCCACATCGTGTTGCCATTGGCTCGATCAATCTCAAGGGCTTGTTGGTGGTTGCGGGGCACCTGATGTCCATACATGTAGACAGGGGAGTTCTTGTATGACACTATCTTGGCTGCATTGATTTGCCTGAGAATCTTCTTCGTGTTCCTGGCATTCTTCTTAATATGCAGGCTTGGCCAGTACTTGTCCCATTCGTCAACCAGTCCATGATCCCTTGCGTATTCTGCGATGATCCACTTGTAATTGCATGTGCGATGGAAGTCGATGGTCGGCTCCAATGTTATCTCTCCTGATTCCCACTTGACAAGCAGCTTGGGTTTTCCTCCTCTAGTCTTGGGAGTAGTGTGGCCTATGATCTCAAGGAATACCCAGTCTCCGTTGTCATCGATCGTCTGCTCTTCGATCAGCTCGCACATGTCACTGTAGTCAATCAGTTTCTCAAAGTTAGATGTTCCAATCCTCGCCTTGAATTTGACTCGCTCGGGCTGTGAGTCACGTTGTCCCTCGAACTCTTCAACAAGTTCCAGTATCTTGGCTCTAGTCCTTGTACCGTCGGCTGCTTCCTTCTGAAGTACGTGTCTCCCCACAATGTCTTCTGGTTTCAACTGGAAGGCGAATAAGGATGCTCCGCTTGACGAGGTACGTTGATGTACAGTGTCCTGTGGTCCTGACGGCCTGCCTCCTTCTTGATCATCTCTTGGTTCGGGAACAGTGGTTTCAGGCTCGCTGTCTTCATTGTCGCCACCATCGTGCCCATCATTGGGTTCAGGCTCGTCCTCATTAACTCCTCCGTCGCCACCACTTGGACCATCGCTATCATCATCATCATCATCGGGAGGGTTGCCGGGATGGTTCTTGTCATCGTCAGTAGCGGCTCTGAGGCTTGAACGGTGGAGTAACTTCTTGGTGGCAGGGTTCCATACAAGGAATGTCATGCTGTGTCCTACTGTTTCAGCAAAACCAACGAAGTGACATAGTGTCTCATTCGCGCGAGAAGGGAACCCTGTGCCGAGTTTACGATAGTCCTTGATGTATACTCGTTGCCAAAAGCGGAAGTGCAACATCATGCTGACATCGGGTGTCTGTCCATTCAGGGCTTCGCAAGGTGTCCTCCAAGATAGGTTTTTCCGGGCAGTCCTGTTGAAGATGAAGCATACGTACTTGAGGATGAGGAAGATAGCCTGGGGTGGTGCTCCCGAAGTGTTCCTGATCCAGTTGGCATACTTCTTGAGTTCCTGAATAAAGCGTTCCGAAATGTTCTGGTTCTGATGATGCGGTTCTGATTGCCAATCCTTGATGTAAAGGTTCCGAAGGATAGTCTTGACACGATTGCTGACCTCTGCCTGAGCTCTGTCAGAAATGATTGTATCCATTGCTCCCCTTTGCCTGATCTCATCCTCAAAGGTGTTGATAAACTCCCCGTCAGTAGTCATCCCGTGTACCGAGAGATAATAGCTTGAACGCCCGACATATACTTGTACGCACATAACCCCTCCCCATGCGGGAATATCAAAGAACAGAGTGTCCGTCCCGACTCCTTCGTGGCGGCGAGGTCTATTCACTGCAGGATAATGCGTACGGCGGCTATCAAGAATGCGACTAGTGGCAGGTATCGACCGATAGTGCTGCGTGGTAGCACGAAAGGTATGCTGGACGACT
>CALGTL010000005.1 GCA_937901475.1 uncultured Dehalococcoidia bacterium | reverse complement strand
ATGGCAGGCTTCAATCAAAATCTCGCCATCCCCTTGCCCTAGCACTGGAGGCTAAGCTTTCGTCCGAATGCGGATGATACCCAACGCTAATGTGGACATCATACGCATTCCGATATACGGAACCATCATTACGTTGTCATTGTCGTAGCAGGTAGCGTCAGACACCTTACTGCCACGCTATCGGCTCTTGGTGTTCAACCTGGACACGATACCCCCCCCCCTCCACGCAGGTACATGGGCAGAGATCCTATGATTCCTTCTAAAGACGACCCTCCGAACTGGTAGATTTCAGGGTGCTTCCTGAGTCTGGCCGTTCTCATCTACGTTGTATTTGCCTCCAGGGCTGCCATGGGTTGATAAGGTGGCTGCGGTTGAATCGCCTTTTGCATTTTCGGACAGTAGGCTCGTCCGGCCGAGATGATTGCATCTCGTGGACATGCTCACCCGCGGGGACTCTAGAAGGTGCAGCAATGGCCGCTGCCTATCACTACCATCACACTGGCAGAACGACGTTACGAAGGTGTTAGGAGATGGCCTGAGTCTGCAACATAGCATTCAACCGCAGCAGCATCTCCTGAGAGTCGCGAGGTCGGATAATTAGCCTTGATCCCCCGTCCTTGAATCCCAAGCGGCTTGAGCCTTCGTTTTTCCGGTGAATCAACACCACAGCACCCACCATTGGTTGTCGCACCACCTGTACCCCTTCTATATCCCGCAGGTATATAGCGGCGACCCTCGTAGGCAACAAGTATCGAACAATGAGAGCATCCTCGTAGAGGTCATAACTCTTGTGGCGTTTGAATAACGTGAAGACGACTCCGGCCAGTCCGAATAAAATCGGTAGAGGTCCACCACCGGTCAGTCCTTGAATTAAGAACCAAGCACAAAAGATGGGAGCGGGGAAGTCACTGAAGGCAAAGCGGTAACGATCCATATAAGTGGGGGGCATGTCTGCAACCATAACAGAAAGATTGCCTACGCATCTGCTGTCGGTGAAGAATCGCTATTTCCGATAAGGATAAGTAAGCTCGATTCGTGGACTGCATGGTTAGTTATTTAGTGTTAATTGATTTGTGTGTGTGGGCTTTGTAGCATTATCCGCCTACGGCGTTTAGCACAATGAGCGTATGCTCGCGTTCATTGGTGGTCATATGTAGCCATGGGGGTAGTGATGACGACGGAACCTAAACCCTTCTGCGGGAAATGCGGAGCACGGAGAGCGGAAGCAGCAGATAAATTCTGCCCAGATTGTGGCGTTCCGTATCCCCTAAGCGTTGCGACTACCGACCCTGAAGAACGGTTCAACACGGCCAATGACCCCGATGATCGAGGTGCGACCAATAGCTGGAACCCTGACTTCGAGAAACTTACAGACAAGACAGAGGGTGGGCCAGACATAACCAAGTATGAGGACGTGACCGACGAGATGCCCTCACGCTACCCCGAAACGATAAAGGAAGCTTGGCGGCAAGTGTTGGTTTTCGCTCTCGACAACGAGGAGTATGTGGCACTCCGTAACAACGCTGAATTCCCAGGCATCGAGCGCTACATGGACTTGGCTTTACTCAAAGACCTCTGCCGGGCATACGACAGTGGGGCTTCCTTAGTAAAGCTGGAAGAATACGAACCTGCACAGAGAATCGCGATGGTTATACGAGAGACTCGCGCCAGCTTATTAGACCGCTAAATCGAAATTGCTAGGAGAAAAAATGCTAACTAAAGCGACACCAATATTACCCGCGGAAGACATGGAGCGCGCGAAGTCTTTTTATAAAGAGCAGATGGGGTTATCGATATTGTTTGAATCTCCTGAGGGAACCGCTTTCGCATGTGAAGATGGCGCAATGGTTTTTATATATCCCCATGAGCGCACCCAAGCAACACATACCACGGTCTCTTTTATCGTTGAGGATGTAGTTGCCGAAATGACACAGCTACGAGAGCGCGGAGTAGTTTTTGAGGATTACGATGAACCCGGATTGAAAACTGAGGATGGTATCAATCAACAAGACTCCGTCAAGGGAGCTTGGTTCACGGACACTGAGGGCAATATCATCTCTATCGTTCAAATGTAAAAGATGTGCAGTACCTGGCGAGTGCCGACCTGAGCGACGCCAACCTAGAGGGATCCACTGCTTCGAGGAACGGTTCTATACCCTCTCGTGGACTAAATGCTGACGCCGGGATGATTTTTCGCATACGGGGTTGTTGATTTTCAGCGTTAGTTTATTCCCGGCCAGTCGAACCCGAACAGC
>CALGTL010000004.1 GCA_937901475.1 uncultured Dehalococcoidia bacterium | reverse complement strand
GTCGTTTTTACCACACCCAAGGTCCAGTCGTCGAAGAATCCAATCTTCATGTGTCACTCCCCTTTTCGCTAATTCGATTGTTACGCCGTTTGTTGGGCATTGGGCTCTGGGGACCCTTACCTGTCCGAAATTATAGGCTGGACGGTGATGCTCTCATGTCTCTTAGGGCCTGTCGAGATAAGGTCGATAGGGCATCCGATAATCTCCTGGATGCGATTGACATAAGCTAGTGCTTCTTTGGGTAGTTGAGCAAGTTCAGTTACGCCTGCTGTGGGAGTAGTCCATCCTGGCATTTCTTCTAGTACGGGCTTTGCCCGAGCGAGAAAACCCGGAAGGCTAGGGAACCGGTCAATGCGTTTGCCATCGACCTCGTACGCGACACAGATCTGGACACTAGGCATACCGTCTAGGACATCGAGTCGTGTGAGAACTGCCGTGGTGAAACCGTTAATAGCAGATGTGTGAGCGGCGGCTGGGCCATCGAACCACCCGACACGACGGGCACGTCCAGTGGTAGCTCCATATTCTTGAGCCACGTCACGGATATGCTCTCCGGTTTCGTCCTCTAACTCGGTGGCCAATGGGCCTGCACCAACACGAGTGGAGTAAGCCTTGTAAATGCCGATAATGCTTTCAATTTTCTGAGGTGGAATGCCAAGGCCTGTGCATGCACCACCAATGGTGACGGAAGAAGATGTCACATAAGGGTATGTGCCATGGTCGATATCCAAGAGGGCGCCTTGAGCACCTTCGAGAACGACTCGCTCACCTCTGTCTAGGGCATCGCTAACGCGCTGCTCAACGGATGTGACATAGCGCTGTAGCGCCGCGCCATACTCTAAGCATTGGCTGTACAACGCATTTAAATCAATAGGCTCAGCGCCATATACTTTGGTGAGTATTAAGTTCTTGGACGCCACAACACTCGTAAGCCTGCCTTTTAAGTATTCGGCATCCAGTAGATCACCGATACGAATACCGGCACGTGCGATCTTGTCTACATAAGCAGGGCCGATTCCACGGCCCGTTGTGCCAATGGCGGCATCGCCGCGGGCCATTTCCTCCAACTGGTCAAGTTGAACGTGATATGGCATAACGACATGAGCGTGATCACTGATGATGAGTCGACTAGTGTCCACCCCTCGAGACTCAAGAATATCAATCTCTTCAAGCAAGGCAGCGGGGTCGATGACTACACCAGGGCCTATAACTGATGTGCAATTCGGCCAGAAAATACCTGCAGGAACGAGATGAAGCGCGAATTCACCTTTGTCGTTGATGACTGTGTGGCCTGCGTTGTTACCACCTGAAAAGCGAACTACGAAGTCAGCTCGTTCAGCTAGGAAATCAACGACTTTTCCTTTGCCTTCGTCGCCCCATTGGGCGCCGATGATTCCGTATGCGGGCACTTAAATCACCTTTTGGCATCTTTAGATAGAGCCGTTGGTCAGAAACCACGGCTTATAAGCTGAGGACCGCGCTAGAAATAGGCACAGACCGCGCCAGATTATATCAGGCTCTGCATAAGATGACATGAAGTGGTTAAGGGTAATCGATGGCTCGGGTAGCGCTGGATGAATTTAGACCCTGCCCAGTGACTATTACCTCTAATTGACCAGGGAGAAGCTGGGGTAGATTGATGCGAACGAAGTAGCTGCCGAACTCGAGAATTTCCTCAATGGTGACGATTCTATTCTTGTTGTGAGCAGTGGTATGCACGACCTGAATGGTGATGCCCTCGCCGGCTGGCCACCCCTCACCTGAAACGTAGATGCTTGGGGTTGTGAGCGCGGGGACAACGAGGAGCTCCACGAGGGACTTGGTGGCAGCACGTTGTCGCCACCAAGAAGATAAAGACGGAGCATCTATGTAATATTGCGCCGGACTGATTTGGGTAGCACTCTCAGTGATATGGGAAACCACCCAGCGGTTATCTGAGCAGCCCGTCGTCTTGGTCAGAACACCACAATCTCCGGCGAAGCGCAACAGAGTTTCAGTGCCGTCCGGGTGGCCGATATGCAAGGCTCCAATTTGATCAACTTCGGTGAGCGGTGCTTGAGTACGCGGAGCATTGTTAATGGTGACTAACAACTCTCGAATTGAGTCATGATCTTCCGGATTTTCTGCCCAGAGCGGGTCGCCATTAGTGAGTGCCAATGAGTCCACTGAAGTGTAAATTACCTCAGCGTGCCGATTGTGAATAGAGAATCCTGAGGGCCATCGAGCGACAATTTTCTTCGACGCAGAGGTATGCACGAAAATGGCCTGTTGATTCCCGGTAATAGTTACCTCTACTAGACCTGGCTGGAGATTGGAGGGGAGATAGCCTTCCCATTCCCAGACCCCCGTGGTCGTTTGGGCTTTTCCAAATTCGACTTTATTTCCATCGATGATGATGCTAAGGGTAACGATCTCGCTGGGCCACCCTCGGCCAGAGAATTTGGAAGAACTGTCCACGGCAACAATGTCTGGCCAAGTCACGGTTTCTACGGGTGCGAAGTAAGCGGGGACATTCGACCACCAATCAGTAAGTTCAGGGGAGCGAACAACGACAGTCGATTCGGCACGGACATACCAGTGGTCCGCGACGGGTTGTCCTGTGCTAATGGCTCGGGCTTGGCTAAGAGAAAAACGCGTGCCGTCGGTGAAATGAACTGTCAGAACTCGACCGCTCTTCTGAAAATCGCTTTGGGGAACTGTAGTTCCGGCTGATAGGGCACTGATAAAAGACTCTACAATCATCGCGTCGCTGCTCTTAGAAAAAGGCCTTAGCGAAGCGGTATCGAAGAGTGGGCTGTTCTCGATGAGCCGTACCGTTTTGTACGCGAGCCATTCGATCGGATCCCTTGCATCGTTGGCTACGGGTCGCTTGACGGCTAAGGGTTCGTTATGTCTCGTGAAGGTCCACTCTTGAGTGGAATCACCAGAGGCGATTGCCAACGAGAGGAGATCATAGGAATTTTGCTCGATACGCACCGACGTGCTAGTGCCCGATGTAGCGCGGGCAACAATCTCGTAGGCAAGGGCTCCATTCAAGAGCTTCTCGCTCATAGTGCTACCGGGATATAACTCAACTGTATCGAGCAGGTATTTAACCGGCGAAGAATTTTCGTTGAGAAAGCTTAGGCCGTAGGGATTCAAGTCGTTCAGAGGTACCCAGTCACCCCTGGCACCAACAATACCGCCTGGTAATCGTGAATATAAGGCGCCTTCAAGATTGACCGCTTGGTATGTGGGGAACAAATCGCAGGCAACGAGCGCCGTCGAGTCTGGGCTTGAGGGCATGCCAGGTGTAGAGGGAACGGGAGGAGGGCAGACCGGGAGTGAGAGTGTGACATCGTAACTGTTAGGAGCGATCCAGGTGCCGGTGGCACCCATCTGTGGAATGCCACGGTCTTTAACCTGGAGTGAAAAATGGTAAGAATCGGTACTGCTGACGGCCATGCGCGCCGCGGCGAGTGCTTCGCTCTCTGTTGGAGGGTGCGGTGTTGGCGTTGGCACTGAGAGCGTAGTGGTAGGTGTAGCAGTTGAAAATATTGATACGGGAGTTGGTGTTGCGTTGCGTTCGCTGCAAGTTGCGAGAGCGAAACTAGTACTTAGTAGCGCAACCAGAGCCAGTACGATGCGAGCGGGTTTGATCATAGTTAGCTAGTGCTTGCCGCTAGGGCAATAGCCCCTAGAGCCCCCGCTTCTACCCCAAGCATGGGAGGAACGACTCTCGTGTGCTTGCCCATGCCTGCAAAGGTCAACAAGCGCATGCGCGCCACAGATGGCGCGATATACGCTTCCCATTCGTTGGATAGACCGCCGCCGATTACAATGATTTCGGGGTCCAATATATTGACGATGCCGGTGAGAGCGGTGCCCATGTGCTCAACGGCATCCTTTACTACTGATATGGCAAGCGGGTCACCTGCACGTAGTGCGTCGAAAATCGCGATGGCATTCAGGCCTTGGCCTTGTTTCTCAAGTGAAGAATGCTCGCCTGCCGAGATCCTTTCGTTTGTAATTCGAGCTAGGGCTATGCCGGAGCAATGAGACTCCCAGGCACCAGGTGTGCGGCTGCGACCGTAGGGGCCATGGGTATCGACGGTGATGTGGCCTATCTCTCCAGCAAAGCCTGATGCTCCCGCATAGATCTCTCCATTAATGACAATCCCGCCACCGATGCCCGTGCTGATAGTAATGAAGAGTAAATTCTGAACACCTTTGCCAGCGCCGAATCGTTGCTCAGCAAGACCTGCGAGGTTGGCGTCGTTGCTGATGACGGTCGGGATATCCCAGTGTTCACGGAACATGGAAACAAAAGGAGCATCTGAAATGAGGGGCATCTGAGGACATGAGACAAGGACTCCGCGATTAGAGTCTACTGCGCCTGCGCAGGCAATACCTACCCCTTGGATACTGCTAGTGCTAGTACCAGTATTTCGTAATGCTTCTCGCGCAGTCTGCACCATGACTTCAACGATAACCTCGCCTGTTTGGCTAGCCTGTGAAGGGTTGATTGCGCGACCGAGAACACGGCCAGTAGCATCACCCACAACGGCCAGTGTTTTGGTGCCGCCGACATCAAGACCTAGATAGAGAGGGTTAGGAGATTTCACTTGAACCTGGGCCTTTGGTCGTGGATGAGTTTAATGACGTCCAGCTTGAAGTCGCCGGGCCCGGCAATGTAATTCTTCAGCTGATATGGCCTGGTTGTTGCCGTGGGCAATAGCTTGATTCCTCGAGCCCTTGAGGCTGCCAAATAATTGGAATGGCTCGCCTATGGCCTTTTGCCACTGAACGGCAAGTAAGTGTTTATTAAGCCTTTGTTGACAATGAAATTATCAAACGAACTAATACTGAGTGGTATTTCCGGACGAAAGTACCAATACCTCAGTTACAAATAATGTTGGCAATATTGCGATGCTTTGGTCAAGAGCGTGAGCATTCGTTATTCACGTGACTGCGACTCGGTGCCTATAATCCGGGCGTTCCGACTAAACGATGCGCGATTAAATTAACTAACTACGGTGCAAGGGTGAGAGTGTGAAGACGACGTTTGACCGCACTACTGAGGACTCTGGGAATGTGGTGTCTTTGGATCACGTGAATCTCTGCATTGGTGATCAACAACTGGCAATACTGTTCTACATCCAAGGGCTTGGTTTCACTCGTGATCCATATTTGACGGTAGGACTTGAGAATATGTGGTTGAATGCTGGCAGGCAGCAGATTCACACACCGACTCGTCCAGGTGCTCCGCAGGTCGTTCGTGGCCGAATCGGGCTGGTGGTGCCGGACCTAGGTGAGCTTCAGCAGCGCTTGGGTGATATCGCACCCCGACTTGTGGGTACGGAATTTTCTACTAAAGAGCACGGAGACCACCTGGATGTGACGTGCCCATGGGGGAATCTTTTCCTTTGCCATGAGCCGATGGAGAGTTTCGCCGCGACTTTTGGCTTGCCGTACGTGGAATTCACTGTTCCCCGCGGCACCGCCGCGGGTATCGCCCGTTTCTATGAAGAGGTAATGGGGGCGGTAACTGAAATGAAAATGGTGCGGAAAAATGATGCCACGGTCGTTCGGATGGGTACCGATCAAACGCTTATTTTCCGCGAAGCACTTGAGGAACCGAGGGATTACGATGGGCACCATCTGGCGATTTACATAGGCGATTTCTCTGGGCCTCATCAGCAACTAGACGAGCGAGGTCTAATCACGGAAGAGTCTAACCAACACCAATACCGGTTCAAAGATATCGTCGATTTGAATTCCGGTGCTGTTCTATTCGAGCTGGAGCATGAAGTGCGCAGCTTGCGGCACCCAATGTATGGCCGCGCCCTGGTTAATCGAGACCCGTCAGTGACAACTCGGAATTACACACGGAACGCAGAGTTTCTAAACATCGGTTAGAGATGTTTGGGACGATGGGGGAATAGGCCGCTTTACGGTCTTTTCCCTCGTGAGCCCTGTGATGGACAACTGGCATTTAGTCGCTCGCTGGTGATGCCCTCTCCTACCCCTCTCCTCTTTGACTGGTAGCCACCCACGTTATCACTCTCCAATAGACCGTCTCTTTCATCTTCGGAATGTAATTGTGTGAAAGAAGACCTAGGTGCGTGGCATTTGAATTCCTCGACCGACTCTTTTAGATCGCGCTTTTTGGTACGAGTTAAGTCGAATGGCTTTGGCCGAGTGTTTCCCGTCTCGTTGGAGGCACTGCTATCGGCGGCCGTTGTTAAATTCTTGCGCGTGATGAAGCTCGACTTAGAGCATTAGCTACTGCTGAACACGATGTTGACCTTGGCTGTGCTATCTGTGCCTGTGAGTTCGAGAATAAACCGGATGCCCCGAGACGGCCGGTATAGGACCCTGGGGTCGGCAAAGTAAACGCACGCGAGTGATTGACCTCTGGGCTAGGCCTGTGAGAAGCCTTGCTAGATTATTGAATTGATAATGCCTCAAGAATATAGAGAAATTATTCTTAAAATACTTCGAAATAAGAAACGATATATTCCTGAAAATATTGCTTAATATTTCTACTTGAGTTTTTCTATATATCAATACAGGAATAAATAATCGGAAAATACACTGTTAGTACTCATTTATAAGAACAGCAATATTGCTTGTTTTTACTCAGAATCTCCAGGGAATTACCAGGATTACAATTCATCAAATGTTTAACACAGACCATCTGAAACTGTTGTTATAGATTTGAACTAGAAGGTTCCAGCATGATTCGCTAAATCTGCTCGCCGTGCTTCAGGGTGCCACTTTGATGATGAACGGCAATCTGACTACAGCGTTAGAGCCGATAATGTCGGCAGCGTACAATTTTATCGGTGATTCCGATTCGTCCATGCTTTTGATTGATCGATGGGGAATACTAAGTAATCGCGATTGTGCCCAATGCCGAAGAATCGATTACCAAGACATATGCAAGGTAGGGGCACGACCGCTTCCGAAGTGAAGGCTTACTACTTATCTTCACCGGCTAGGGGATGAACTGACCTCAAAGCCATAAGACGATAAGATGAGTTATACCCCATTGGAGCCCTCTTAGGAGCTAT
>CALGTL010000003.1 GCA_937901475.1 uncultured Dehalococcoidia bacterium | reverse complement strand
CTAGTGGCATCTACCCCAAATGCAACATACGTAGAATTCTTCACCGATACAGAGGTTCTAAATCTTATGGAGGTATTCAAGAGTCGCTTGGAAATGAAGGGATCCGGTCTGCTTATTCCTCAAGAGCCAGGCTTGGGCGTTGTGTTGGATGATGCCGCCGTGAATCTCTACTCGCACGACGGATGGCGCTAGTTCTAGCTACCCATCCTAGGTGCCTCGCACGCTTTATTCTCTCTTGTTGACTTCGCTTCATGTCTGAGGTAGAAAATGCTTGTTGCAAGTAGTCGCAATAAGTATGACCAATCATCAAATAGCCATAGATAGCCTCAAGGAAACCGGTCATCGATTAACTCCCCAGCGCGTTTTAATTCTGGAAGCGATCGAGGGCATAAGTGGGCATGTCACTGTCGAGCAAATCCATCAATGGGTGACTAAGCAAAACCCTACGATTGACCAAGCGACCGTCTATCGAACAGTTCGCCTATTGAGTGGGCTGCACTTGCTAAACGAGGTTGTGCTCGGGGGAGTTTCGCATTACGAGTACGCCGATCCTGTCTCTCGCCATCACCACATGGCCTGCGAGCACTGTGGGTGCGCGATTCACATTCCGACGCATTACCTAGATAAATTGCAATTGCAGCTGAAGAACGACACGGGGTTCGAGCCTCATATGGAGCACTTCACTATCAGTGGGTTGTGTCCAGATTGCCAGTTGAATACAAACCACTCACACAGTGGCCATCGACATGTACATCGTGGCGAGTCACGCAGCCCTTCACACCCAGAAGTACAACTGCCCTAATCGGGGCCAGGGAGCAGCACGGATGGCAGTTACGGACGGAGCATTCATCGCAATGACTTTAGGTTTTCTCCTAGGCTTGAAGCACGCGACAGATGCCGACCATATAGTAGCGGTCTCAACCATCGCACGAGAATTCGGCAGTGCGCGGCGTGGCCTTTGGATTGGGGTGTCTTGGGGTCTTGGACACACAACGCCATTGTTACTAGTAGGCGCAGTGATAATGGTGCTAAAAAATGCACTCCTTGATCTCTACGTTCAGGTCTCACCGATCCTGGAGTTCGGGGTCGGTGCGATGCTATTAGCGTTAGGTTTAGAGGCGCTTTGGAATTTACGCACCGGTCGGCTACATCTCCATCACCACTCTCATGGCAATGGTGAGCACGTCCACATTCATGCTTCACATGAGAGTGGTTCGGAACCAGCAGAGCAACTCCGAGCGAATGCTGCAAAGCTAACGAAAAGCGAGAGTCCCTGGTTCCGTTGGAAGTCTTACTTAGTTGGTGTAGTACATGGTCTAGCGGGCAGTGCGGCGGTCATTCTCCTGCTATTACCCCAGATAGAGTCCGCCTGGATCGGTTTTGGCTATCTCATCCTATTCGGCTTCGGTACTGTGGTTTCTATGTCTATGTTTACGCTCGTCCTAGGAGCATCGTTCGCGCTCAGTAGCCGCTTTCGCACAATGGACCGCGTTGTCTCAATTGTCGCAGGGAGTGCCAGCATGTTGTTCGGCATCGCACTCATGACTGATATCGTGCTCGAGACATCGTTGGTTCCCTTATAACAATGTAAGAGCTCCGGGATCATAAGAAAGCCCACGCGGCAATTGCTGCGTGGGCTTTCTTATGATCCCAAGTAAGGTAGCTACTTTACTTGGATTGCGGCGGGTTTAGGATTTGCGCTAGCCGGCGCAGTGCTCATTCATCTTTACGAGGCCGTCGGCCAAATCCGAACTTCCGAAGGAAGCTTGGCAATTCCAGTCCAGGTTCTGTGTTTTCTCGAGAATGGTCCGCGGAGTCCTCTTGTTCCATGCCAAGCATTTCTTCGAGGGACTGATCAATGGAACTCTCAGCCGCTATTAGGCCGGTAGCAATCACTGTCACACGAACTTCATCATCCATCTTTGGGTCCGTAACCATACCGAAGATAATATTAGCGTCGGGGTCAACAAGTTTTCTTACGAAATCAGCGGCAGCCTGCACTTCCTGCAGAGTGAGATCGCTCCCTCCGGTTATGTTGAGCAGGACTCGGGTCGCGCCTTCAATGGGAGCATCGAGCAACGGGCTAGCCATGGCCGCTCGTGCGGCTTCAACAGCTCTGTTCTCACCTCGACCCTGGCCAATAGCCATCCACGCAGGGCCAGCGCCTGACATCACGGTTTTAACATCAGCAAAGTCCAGGTTAATCTCTCCAGGAACGGTGACCAACTCTGCAATCGACTGCACGCCCTGCCGCAGCACTTCATCCGCAATGCGGAAAGCGCCTTCGGCAGTCATACGTTCATCGGACAGGGAGGACAATCGGTCATTAGGGATAATTATCAGGGTGTCTACTTTGCCGCGAAGTCGAGCTATGCCTTCTTCTGCTTGTGCGACGCGCCGGCGCCCTTCAAACGCAAATGGTTTGGTAACCGTAGCAATGGTCAAGGCACCAGTCTCTTTGGCAATCTCAGCAACGACGGGAGCGGATCCAGTACCAGTCCCTCCTCCCATGCCGCAAGCAAGGAACACTAAGTCCGTTCCGCTAATCAAATCGTAAAGGTCCTCACGGGATTCCTCTGCGGCCTCCCGGCCCAGCTCAGGGTCCCCTCCAACACCAAGCCCTCGCGTAAGACGGTCTCCCATACGCAGCTTCACAGGCAGGTCCACATGCAGCAGGTGCTGCGCGTCCGTATTTACGGCGATGTACTCGACACCAGGGATACGTTCTTTATACATGCGCGCAACCGCGTTGGTGCCGCCACCGCCAATACCAATTACTTTAATCCGTGCAACACCGATTGTTTCCATCGCGCTCGCTCCTAATGAGTCAGCAAGCGATGAAGACCGCTGGCTCGTTTCTTCAAAGGCCCAGGATTCGTCACGGTCGACAACAGAGACCTCATTGTCTTCATCTTCTACAGCAGCGACCTCTGGAGTGGCTATTTGCTCTCTGCCCTCAAGCAAGCGCATCAGATGCACCCAAGTCGGCCCGGCCACCTCGGACGGCTTTAGCATTCCTTGTTCTAGCATAGAGAGTTGTTCATGCGGTAGCTGCAATTCGTCCGACAATTCTTCAATGCTGTAACCAACGAGGTAGCGCATCTCCCGAAGGTATGCTGCAAATCGCTGAAGGTCGGTCGCGGGTTGGCCTCCCATAGACAACCACCGCTCAGTGGCGTCCATGGCGAAGCGCGCCCATACGCTAGGCCCCATATTCAAGGACTGATTATCGCCAGTGCTAGTGGTCATGAGGCAGGCTCCTCTGAAAGCTGTGTCATGATGGCAGCGACGTCCCTACGACCAAGGCCAGCTTGCTCGCAATACATTCGAAACCGCTCGCGTGCTCGATCCAGCCGCATAGTGATTGCTCGCGCGCTTGGTGCATCAAGCATCACAGCCATCTCTCCAAGCTCTCTTTTAAGCAGATAGCGGAGTCGCAGGGCGAAAGCATCCCGAGGGAATGCCGCTTCAAATTGAGCCCAAGTACCGCTGGGGTCTTCGAACAAGGAAGGTGGAGTCCCGGCCCCTAGATCCACGTGTGCTGGCGTTTCAGGCGTAGGGTTTTCAGCGGCCTCAACGGCCAACCGCTCGCGCTCTATATTTTGTCGCTC
The DNA here is from genome assembly GCA_937901475.1 of uncultured Dehalococcoidia bacterium. Lineage (GTDB taxonomy): Bacteria > Chloroflexota > Dehalococcoidia > Lucifugimonadales > Australimonadaceae > CALGTL01. The sequence continues at coordinate 590 of CALGTL010000003.1, read as the reverse complement.
GGCTAGAGACCATAGGCGCCTGAATTTCGACTCTACTGTAACGCTGAACCACTCCGTAAGCACCTGGCGCCCTCGCATAGCAGGCATTGCGAATAGCAATTCAGTGAAAGCATCTTGGGCTGCATCATCACGGAAGTCTGAAGGGATGTTAGAGAGGCCCCAGGCCACTGGTTCGCGGTAGATCCGAGCAGCGAGTTCCTCTGCCATCCCTCTAGCTTTGCGGGCATGCTCTTCCCCAGGTCCAAGTGCATTGCCCGTTGGAGTGGCGCGCAATACTACCTGAAGCTGCTTGATCAATTCTTCGTCGGAAATGAATGCAGGGCGGTTGGTCAATTCACTCTACCTTTGCTGTAGGACACAGCAAGATGATTGCGATGTAGTGTATAGAACGTGCGGAATTCTACCAGCAATCCAGCACGCCAGCCTAGGCAAACCGACGCCCTGAAACGGCTCGTTTGCAGTCACCTCTAGGGCTCTGACCCCGATGGGGGAAAAGCTTAAATGTCCAGTCCTACGTGTCTTCAGGTTCCTTGCTGGCCCCTACCCCCGGTGCTAGCATGAGCCGGTCAAATGCCCCAGTCGTACAGAGG
>CALGTL010000002.1 GCA_937901475.1 uncultured Dehalococcoidia bacterium | reverse complement strand
TCCGTTGCGAAATCCTATCGCCGCGTCATCAATTGCGTCGCCTGTACCAAGGTGGGCGGTACCTCCGAGGATGAGAATGGAGCGTGTTTGGTCTGGAGCAGGAGTCTGCTGAGAAAGAGATGGGGTAGTCAATAGACCGGCCATAATAAGTAATAATATAAATCTCATGGCTTAGTTGTTTTCCTCAGTTACAGTGTCACAATGGTAGTGGGTACGGATGGCCTCGGACGGAATTCGCAGCTTCCCCGGTGGCTTGTTACTCCCTGAGGTAATCATTTTCTTAGTGAGGCGAGCGCGTTCTAGCCGGATAGCTTCCCTCAGTTCTTTATCTAAACTTAAACTATACAGACACTCCCCCTCGACATAGGTTCGGGTAGCTTGGGCATTCATACTCAAAGGGTTTTCATCCCAAACCACAATATCCGCATCTTTCCCCACCTTAATCGAACCAGTCATATGATCTATATGCAAGAGTTTTGCCGGATTGAGGGTGACAAATTTCAAGGCCTCCTCCTCGGATACTCCTCCGTACTTCACCGACTTCGCAGCCTCTTGGTTCAGGCGACGTGCCATCTCTGCATCGTCGCTGTTAATGGCGGTAGTAATACCCTGGCCATGGAGGACGGCTGCATTGTATGGAATCGCGTCTTTTACTTCATACTTGTATGCCCACCAATCACTAAACGTCGATCCCCCAGCGCCATGTTCTTTCATCTTGTCGGCGACTTTATAGCCTTCAAGGATGTGAGTGAAGGTGTTGAGGCGGAAATTCATCGAGTCGGCAACGTGCATCAGCATATTTATTTCGTCTTGTCTATAGCTATGACAAGTCACAAACCTTTCCTCCCGTAAAATTTGAAGAAGAACATCGAGCTCTAAATCATGTCTAGGCTCCACGGGTCCAAGCCCCGCTTTAAGGTCACGCTTCTTAGTGTTAGCAAGTTCGTGCCTATACGATATGAAGGACTCTCCGTATTCACGAGCACGGATAAATAGATCGTAGAATACCTGCTCGACCCCCATTCTCGATTGCGGAAAGCGAATCTTTTGCGCATCGCCCCAATTACTCTGCTTAACGTTCTCCCCAAGGGCGAATTTGATAAATGGCGTCGCGCCCTCGTAAAGAAGCTCCGTAGGAAGTGAGCCCCAACGAAATTTGATAATCGCACTTTGGCCTCCTATGGGATTTGCCGAACCGTGAAGAAGTTGAGCGCAAGTAACACCCCCAGCTAGTTGCCTGTACATATTCACGTCCTCACTATTCAACGAATGACCTATCCAAACCTCCGCACTGCTCGCCTGTGTTGCCTCATTCACACCTCTCTCAATTGCGATATGTGAGTGCTCATCAATAATCCCGGGCGTAACATGCTTGCCCCTTCCATCAACTTCTTCTACCTCCACATCTGTCCCAAGGAGTTCACTCACATTGAGTCTCGCCCCTACTGCCGCAATTTTGCCGTCGTAAATCAACACGTCAGCTTCCTCTAAAATTCCTTCATTTTCACAAGTCCAAACAG
>CALGTL010000001.1 GCA_937901475.1 uncultured Dehalococcoidia bacterium | reverse complement strand
ACAGTGTTATCTGGGTTAGACGGGGCAGCTTTGAGTGGAGCGCGAGGGCCACTAACTCTTCGCGAGGTAGTCATAGAAGTTCTAATGGGAACTCTCGACGTAGATAAGGACTCTACCGGCGCGGAGAAGTTAGCTCTCTATCAGTTGGCTGTCAAAGTAAACGCGGGCGGCATGGTTGACTTGCTTCCCGAAGAGACTAGCGTGTTAAAAGAGCGCGTGGGCATGGGATACGGGCCAGTAGTTATAGGCCCTGCCTACGCACTGCTTGACGGATAATCAACACATGACAGGAGAAAATAAACATGGCTATTAACTTTCTAAATATCCCTATAGCATGTTAAGTAGTTACAGTATTTTATATTTTGATAAATAGTATGTATATTTCCAAATAATCCAGGAGATGTAATTACATGAATACTCATCGCATAGTATTTGAACTAAACCACACGTTAATTAGTTTAGTTATTCAAGGTGTTATTTGGGCTCTAACTAGAGATTTATGGTTAGGTGCTGCTGCTTCATCGTTTCTTTGGATTGGTCGTGAACATACACAAGCAGAATATAGATGGATAGAAAAGTATGGTGATGGTATGCGAAAGAACTTACCTTCATTATTATATAGGTTTCAATGGTATCCCCTTGATATATGGGATGTACATAGTTGGTTTTTTAATCTTACTCTCCCTGTAATAGTAGTAATAGCAATAGCTGCTTTAGGATCATAGGACAATATAAATGGCAATTACGACAATTAAGGGATCAATACAAAATCGTGTCTCTTCAGAAACTGCTCCCGTAACCCCTAATGAAGGCATGTTTTGGTATCAGACTACAACTGGCAAGTTGTATATTTATTACACGGATGCTGGTTCTTCTCAGTGGGTTGAGGTAGCAGGAGGGGGATCTTCTCCTTCTGTTTCTGCAGAAGTTGCTCCTACAGATCCTTATGACGGCATGATTTGGTACGACACCGCTAATGCGCGTCTGTACATCTATTATGCTGATGATGACTCTTCGCAATGGATTGAAGCTGGAGGGCAGTATTCAACTAGTGCAGCTAATGCTCTGCAGTCTGTGTACAGTCCGGCTGGCATTGGTGCCGTGGACAGTGATGTTCAGACCAAGTTGCGTGAGTCGGCCAGCGCTAAGGACTATGGTGCAGTTGGGGATGGGGTAGTTGATGATACTAGCGCAATTCAGGCGGCATTGGATACGGGCAAGTCTATCTATTTTCCAGAAGGGACTTATTTAGTTTCTTCGACAGTTTATACAACAATGTTAAATCGTGGTCAAATGTTGATGGGAGCAGGGGCTGATAATACGATTATTACAGCATCCCAAGATACTGGTGCAGTTATTAGAATAAAAGGCCCATATCAAAATGTAAGTAACCTAAGTATTCGAGCAACTGGTACACGCGCTTCGGCAACAAATACATCCGGCTATGGTCTACATTGTGAGCCTGATGACGTTGCCAGCAACTCAGGTACACTTGAAGGATATTTATATAACCTTGAAGTTGAAAATGTAGTTATATCCGGCCAACCATCGACAGGGTTATATGTAGGCGCAGGCATTACTAATGGTTCTACCTTTGACCGCTTACGTATATTTAGTAACCGTGGTCATGGGTTTCATGCGGAGCGAGGCTCACAGCATCGAACCAATCCATCAGACGCCGTAGGTTTATTCAATCTTAATCATTGTAATATTTTTGGTAATAGTGGCAATGGTATTGCGATTGGCCATTCGTCTGATACAACAACTACACAAACCATTCGTATACAAATCAATAATGTTGACCTCGGAGATAATGCCCAAGCAGCAGGAGTAAGGTTTGGCGCGTATCAAGTCTGGGCAGCCGGTACTGGTATTGAAGTTAATACTTGTTATACCTCAGACTCTGCGAGTACACCAACTACAGGAGGTGTATATATCCAAGGTACAAATGATTATATTAGTAATCTGCGTACTAATGATGTCGACCCTGCTGTTTATGTTGGTGACAATGGCGCTTCTTTGAGAACCGCTGGTATTTATATTAAAGGGTTGAATGTACTCACTACAGATATTGCGGATCTTGACCCAGCAGTACAGGTACACGGTAACGCATACGATGTTTCGGTCGATACGGTTTATGAAGCACAAATTACAAGCCTAGTTAGCGCTTCTGTTACTGGACTATCCGTTGGTTCTGACCAAGTCATATTTAAGAAAACCGCTGATTCAACTGTCAATAATACAACTACAAAAGCGGTTATTTCTCAACTTGGGTACAGTATGCAACCAGATGAAGAAATTTATTTTGACCTTGTTTTACATTATGTAGCGGGCGGAACAGGCGGAGATTTAAGCGTTGGTTTTAATTTTCCAACAGGAGCACAAGTACGCTGGTGTACAACTGATGGGCGAAGGTTGTTAACTGGAGGCACAATGGCAGAACAGTTAGTTCAACTGTCCTCTAGTGCCACCTTAGCGACTCTTGCAGATACCTCAAATCGTGTTGTGCATATTATTGGTTATGTTAAAAATTTTGATACAGTAGAGGGTCTCTTCCAACCAACTTTCTCACAGATAGTAGCAACGGCTCATGATTTGACAATTGAATCACCAATGAGTTATCTGAAAGTTGAAAAAATTAGAACATTAGCTTAAATGCAAGTAGATGAACCCTATAACACCCTGGTATAAACCGGGGTTAACCTAACAGGAACAAAACAAACATGGCACTTAACTTTCCAAATAGTCCAACAATAGGGCAAACTTTTACTAATATAGGAGGCTCTTCTTGGATATGGGATGGCACTACTTGGAATCTAATTCAACAGATAACTAATTCTGCTACTGAGCTTGTATATCTTCCTGATGGTGTAGGGGCTGTACAGACTACTGCTGCAGATAAGTTTAAAGAAAGTATTAGTGTTAAAGATTTTGGTGCCGTAGGGGATGGGGTTGCGGATGATACGGTTGCAATAAACGCCGCTTTAGCTGCTCTATCGGGTACGGGCGAATACCTGCGTATGCCGGTAGGGACATACAACGTATCGTCGACAATTAATATCCCTACAAAAACAGGGATGATTGGAGACAGAGGAGCTAAAATATTTGCTCTGAAGTCCGGGTTCAATAACGTCACTGACCCAACTGACCTCTACAGCAGCAACACTATGGTCATAGACATGTCAGGGGGTACAGTCAGCCCATTTACTGCAAATGACGACCAGAAGTTGATTGGCATGGTCATAGAGTTTGAGACGTTTGACGGCACGGTTGTTAACGCAGTAACAGCACGTAACTGTAGCAATGTAGAGATAGACAGAAACGAGATAAAGAACTTCAATACATCTACCGGGATTTCACTACAGTCACTGACTAAGGGTGGTCGTATAACCAATAACTACATACACGACTTTTCTAACACTAAAGATTACGGGGGCTCGTATACCGTTGGTGACATCAACCTCTTTGGTATAGAGGTGGATGATGATAGAATCAACGATGTAATCAGTTCACACGTGCTCATCGAAGGAAATCACATAGAGAATATCGCGCACACGGGTGCTGCGCTAACTGCATACACTGACCAGTCAGACGCGATAGGGATTCAAAAAGGGACGTACATTAAGGTACTAGGGAATACGCTGGTAGATGTGAATGAGGCTATTGACCTGTATGGGGAGTATTGCATCGTTAGCAATAATGTCTGCAAAGATAATCTTGGGTTTGGCATCAAACTAATCCACGGTGCCAGATTCAATACTGTCTCGAACAATCAGGTAACTAACGCAGGGTATGGAGGTATAGTTGTAAGTGGAGGTGCCGCTACCCTTCCGAACACCGAGTACAACTTGTTCTCAGACAACGTAATTATAGGAATAGACCCAAACAACGACATCGTTGGGACCACTGGATGTATCCAGGTAGACGACCAGGGCAATGGCACTGCTAATAATAACTCGTTCGTGAACAATATTTTAGATGCAGGTACCTATGGTCAGTACAACATCGTTGTTCAACAAGCTGGCAGCATAAACAATAGGTTCCTCGGGAATACGATAATTACCGAGGGGACGATCGCTAGATACTCGCTTGACCACAAGACTCAAGAGCTGCAGGAAGCTATCCCCACAATGGTGTCCGTCTACAGGGCTACAGACCAGACGGGTGTAGTGACAGGCACCATAACTAAGGTCCAATTTGATACTGAAATAGTAGACAGACGGGCTGAGTACGATAACGCCACTAACTATCGATGGACGTGTGTTGTGCCAGGGTTCTACCAAGTAACTGGAGGGGTCAGGATGGCGGCATTTACCACCCCGAACATATACCTCTACAAAAATGACTCTCTTGAAAGAACTATCGCTGCCTCAAGTACCGGGGATGACTCCGTGTTTATCACCTATATAGTGAATTGCGATGCTGGGGACTACCTTGATATTAGAGTTAGGCATTCTGCGGGCGTGGATAGGACCATCACGGGGGGGAAAGATTGGGCCTTCATGACCATAGGGCAGATATAAGAGTAATTAACACCCCGGTTTACACCGGGGTTAACCTAACAGGAACAAAACAAACATGGCTATTAATTTTCCAAACTCACCTGTAGTAGATGAGGTATTTGCGGTGGTTGGAGGGCCTACCTGGCAGTACACAGGTACTACCTGGAAATTACTTAGAGCAGTTACTGATGATGGCGCTGCTATTGTAACGTATACCCCTGAAGGTACGGGGGCCGTGACGACTACGGTTAAGGCTGCGCTCGATGGATTGCCTAGTATCAATGTCGCTAACATGGGCGTACTTGGTGACGGCTCTGACGAGTCAGTAAACATTCTTAAGGTCATCGCCCATGCCAAGACTCTTGGTGGGGCCACCATCTACTTCCCTCCAGGTAACTACGGAACCACGGCAGAGCTCCTGATTGACTCCAGCAACATCATCTTGACAGGTGTTGGTGCTTCGTTCATGACGGCAACCAGCCCACACAACCAGCAATACGCGACACGCTTTGTAGCTCTTGCAGGGTTCCCTTCTGGCAAGGCTGTTGCCCGCTTCACTCCGACTGCTGGGGATGCCTTCCCCCTACACAATGTCGGGATGACCGGTATTCAAGTTGATTGTGCAGATATTGCAGAGCATGGGGTATGGGCCACGTCCATTCGCAACTTCGTCTACAAGGATAGTTCTGTCTTCCAGCCGGTTCTAGTCGGCTTCCAGCTTGACGTGATAGGAGGTGCTGGTACAACGTGGACCGGGGGCAACCGTGCTACCAAGCACTTCATTATCGACAACATTCTCATTCGTGTGGGGGATACGAACGTCGACGCTCGCGGTATCGTGTTCGATGGCCCCAGTGATAACTCAGATGCGCAGAACGTGAACCTTGGGTGGATGGGCAACGTGTATGTTCAACACAAAAATGGTGTAGGCATCGACCTGCACGATATTGACACAGTTCACTTTGGGCGTATCAGCACTTGGACTGCTGGCACAGGTCGAGGGGTCAGATGTAACGGAACGAGCAAACACGCTAACCACTATGCGTGCAGGGATAATCTGTTTGACTACCTACAGTGCACGGGGTTCCTCAAGAACGGCGGAGGTGGCCTGGAGTTCACGACTGGCGATAAAAGGGCAGCGTTCAACACCGTCACGATGTACAGTCGGGCCAACTCAACACCTCCTGTTATATATGGCTGGGGATGCTCTAATCAGGTGAACGAAGAGAGCAACGAACCTGACTCTAGCCTACGAGACATAACGGTATCTCACAGCACTAACCCTGCCGTGCGAATGCTGTCCACTAATCCGGTTGTGGCGGCTAGTAAGGTGGGTGAGGTATCGGGGTGGGGATATAATGAAACCGTACGCCTTGAATTTGACAGTGCGGTGACTGTGAGTGCTGGGGAAAGGTTGACACAGGCCACAACTGGCGCAACTGGTATTGTGGTTGATGATGGAACTCTCACGGACGAGAACGTTACCTTGAAATGGACACAACGGCTTGAGCTTACTGGCGCAGAGACTCTGATAGCGGGAGAGGTTTTGACCCAAGCGACTACAGGGGCCACCGGTATTGTGGTTGATGACGGCGA